>DNNV01000139.1 GCA_003497505.1 Clostridiales bacterium
CAGGGTTCATAGTGGATTCAAACGGATATATTGTTACGAACGCACATGTTATCGGTGACGGACAATATGAAAACATAAAGGTTTCTTTGATTGATGGGTCTACTGAAATCGGTGAGGTGCTGTGGTATGATACGACTCTGGATCTTGCTGTAGTAAAAATAAACAGAACAGGACTTCCCACAGTGGAATTGGGAAATTCGGATGAATTAAAAGTTGGAGAACCGGCGGTTGCAATAGGAAACCCAATGACATTAGACCTTGAAAGAACAGTTACTCAGGGAATAATAAGCGGGTTGAACAGAACAGTTGCATTTGAAAACGGCACAGTAATTGAACCTCTTATACAGACGGATGCATCAATAAACTCAGGAAACAGCGGCGGCCCGTTGTTTAATGCAGAAGGGCATGTAATCGGCATAAATACAGCTAAAATGAGCACAGCGGAAGGACTTGGATTTGCAATTCCTATTAATATGGCAAAACCTATAATTGAACAGATAATCAAGGATGGTAAGCTGTCCACGCTGTATGTGGGCATCACCGGAGTTGATGTTGAAACTTATCAGAATGCTCTTGGAGTAAAGGTTACTGCCGAATATGGTGTTGTTGTAATTGAAGTTCTGGACAATACACCGGCTGAAGAAGCAGGTTTGAAGCCTGTTGATGTAATAACAGCAATTGACGGAACTAAAATAGAAAGTATGCCTGAATTAAAAAGAAAGTTATATCAATACAAGGAAAATGATAAGGCTGAGTTCACAATAATAAGAAACGGTCAGGAACAGAAGGTATCAATTACCTTAAAAGCAAAGCCTGGAAATCTACAATAATACCTTTTATATATTCTCCTAAATAAAAAACGGTCCTGCAGTTTATGCAGGACTGTTTTATTAATCATCTAATCCGAATCTCTTTAAATCAGGTGATACTATTAAATTAGCTTCAGTTGCGGCAATTACCTCTTCAACAGTTGCCTCAGGACCTATTTCTTCAAGCACAAGTCCTTTGTCTGTAACTCTTAAAAGTGCCATTTCTGTCACGATTATATTCACCTGCTCCTTGGCAGTAAGCGGAAGCGTGCATTGCTTTAAAATTTTCGGTGTTCCCTTCTGTGTGTGAACCATTGCAATTATTACTGTTTTAGCTCCAACAACAAGGTCCATTGCACCGCCCATTCCCGGAACCATCTTGCCCGGTATTTTCCAGTTTGCCAGGTTGCCGTTTTCATCGACTTCCATCGCTCCCAGGACTGTTGCGTCAACGTGTCCTCCTCTGATAATTCCGAAAGAAGTGGCACTGTCAAAGAACATTCCGCCGGGTAATATTGATGATGGCATTCCTCCTGCATTTACAAGTTCCCAATCTTCATTGCCTGCTTCAGGAGCAGGACCCAATCCAAGAAATCCATTTTCAGACTGGAATGTAATGTCCATGCCTTCAGGAATATAATTTGCAACCATTGTAGGAAGTCCTATACCGAGGTTTACAACATCTCCGTCATGCAGAAGCTTAGCTATTCGCTTTGCTATAACAACTTTTGCGTCCATTATTTGTCACCTCCGACGATATAGTCAACAAATATTCCAGAGCACATAACTCTGTCCTGGTCGATTTCTCCGACCTCAACTATTTTATCAGCCTCAACTATAACTATTTCTGCTGCTGCTGCCATTATAGGATTGAAGTTTTTCATTGTTTTATTGAATACCATATTTCCTTTTTTATCAACAACTGAGGCCTTAATCAGTGCCACATCTGCCTTCAAAGGAGTTTCAAAAATGTATTCCTTGCCGTCAATTACTTTCTTTTCCTTTCCAAGCTCGGCCTCTGTTCCTATTCCTGTCGGTGTGTAGAATCCACCAAGACCGTTTCCACCGCATCTTACCTTTTCGGCAAGTGTTCCCTGCGGAGTAAGCACAACCTCTGTTGCTCCTGAATTCATTTGATTTGCTGTCTCAGGGTTTGTTCCAACGTGTGAAGCAATAATTTTCTTGAATTTTTTGCTCACTACCATCTTGCCGACACCCTTGTCCGGAAAACCTGTATCGTTGCATATTAATGTCAGGTCCTTAACTTCACTTTGAACCAGAGCATCAATTAAACCTTCAGGAGTTCCATTTGCCAAGAATCCGCCAACCATGATTGTCATGCCATCTTGTACCTTATCTGCGGCTTCTTTGATAGAAATAATTTTATTAATCATATCTTCATCCCTTCTATAAATTGTAAATTCATATATATGGAGGGGAGAACCCCTCCATGTATTATCTTTGAACTAACAGCGCTGTTCCCATTCCTCCGCCTATGCACAGAGTAGCAAGACCTTTTTTAGCATCTCTTTTCTGCATTTCATAAATCAGAGAAATAAGAATTCTTGCTCCGGAGGCTCCTATAGGATGGCCGAGAGCTATGGCACCGCCATTAACATTGACGATTTCAGACTTTAATCCTAAGTCACGGGATACTGCAATAGCCTGTGATGCAAAAGCTTCATTAGCTTCAATAAGCTCAAGGTCCTCTACAGTCCATCCTGCTTTATCCAACGCTTTTTTAGTTGCCGGAACAGGTCCGATTCCCATAATTGTTGGGTCAACTCCCGCTGAACCGTATCCTGCAATTTCACACAGATATTTTATTCCAAGCTCATCTGCTTTTTCTTTGCTCATAATAATTAAAGCGGCAGCACCGTCATTAATTCCTGATGCATTTCCGGCTGTAACTGTTCCTTCTTTTTTAAATGCAGGCTTCAGCTTCGCCATTTTGTCAATTGTTGAACCATGCTTAGGATATTCATCAGTATCTATAACTACTGGGTCGCCTTTTCTCTGAGGAATTTCCACAGAAACAATTTCATCCTTGAATTTTCCTGCCTTCTGAGCTTCCTCAGTCTTGTTCTGGCTTTGTACAGCAAATGCATCCTGTTCTTCCTTTGTAATTCCATATTGCTCTGCAATATTTTCTGCTGTGATTCCCATGTGATATTTATTGTAAACATCTGTTAAACCGTCATAAACCATGTAATCTACTATCTGGCCGTCTCCCATTCTTTGTCCCCATCTTGCTTTAGGTAAAAGATAAGGAGCGTTTGTCATGCTTTCTGTTCCGCCGCACAATATTACATCGCACTGTCCGCTTTCAACAAACTGTGCCGCCATGCTTACTGCTCTTAATCCTGAGCCACACACCATATTAATTGTCAATGCAGGAGTTTCAATAGGAATTCCTGCTCCCAGTGTTACCTGTCTTGCAACGTTCTGTCCAAGACCTGCTCCCAATACATTTCCAAAATAAACTTCTTCAACAGCGCTTGGCTCGATTCCTGCTCTTTTTATTGCTTCCTTTGCTGCAATAACTCCTAATTCCACAGCTGATAAAGGAGCAAGTGATCCTCCGAATGAACCTATTGGTGTTCTCGCTGCAGATACTATAACTGCTTTTTTCATATAAATTCCTCCATAAATATGTTTGTCATATTATATAGCAAATACTATGCCAATATAACAAAAAATTATGAGATTGAAATTCAAATGAAATCCAGCTTGTACATATGTTGTAATATGCAAAAATGCATATAATAACAAAAAGGTTATTGCAATGTTGCATACTAACCAATATAATGATATTAATATTGCTGTTACATATGATAACATATTGTTTAAAAAATATCAATCATATTATTTAAATAATACTTAAATAAATTTTGGGGGTTATTGAATGAAGTCTGATATTATTGATTTTATAGTAGGTTTTGTTATAACAGATACGCGATTTAATATTTTATATTACAATGATTATTTTAAAACAAATATTTGCAAAAACTATGAAGACATATTGAATAAAAAATTAACAATATATTTCAATGGAGTTAAGGACGGGGAGGAGCATAACTTTTATCCTGTCAAATTTATAGATAATTCATCTTACTATGTAGTTCACAATAAAATGAAGCTGTATGAACATGATTTGTATGTCTTTTTCTTTTATGACTTCACTATAGGAAATGAGCTTGAAAAACAAATAGAAAGATTGAGCAGCCAGCAGTATCTGTACAACGAGATGCTTAATAAGCTTAAGGACGGCATTTACATAACGGATGAGGAAGGCGTGACAACATATGTAAATGATGCTTTTTTAAATCTATCCGGTTTGACAAGGGAACAAATTATAGGAAAGTCAGTTTATGATTTAAGAAAGTACAACGTCCTTCCAAATTCATGCTGTGCCAAGGTCATTGAAACAATGGCGCCTGTTTCAACCATCAATAACTATTATAAAGGTCAGAGGTGCTTGGTTTCGGGTTCTCCCATATTTGATGAAAAAGGCAATCTCAAGAAGACTATTGCGGTTATAAGAGATGTGTCTGAGCTTGATGTGCTGATGAAAAATATTACGAAGGAAAAAAATTTGTTTATAAATGAATATGATAACTACAATATTCGAGCGAAAGATATCAAGGAGCCTATAAACACCAATGAGAAAATGAAGGGAATTTACAGCAGGGCAAGAAAAATCGCAAATGTTGACAGCACGGTGCTGATTTTAGGAGAAACGGGAGTGGGCAAGGACTTCATTGCCATGTATATTTACAATATAAGCAGCAGAAGCAAGGGGAAGTTTATTAAAATCAACTGCGGAGCTGTTCCGGAGCACCTGCTTGAATCGGAATTTTTCGGATATGAGGAGGGAGCCTTTACCGGCGCGCAAAAGGGAGGCAAAAAAGGACTTTTTGAAGAAGCAAACGGTGGGGTTCTGTACCTGGATGAAATAGGTGACATGCCCTACACCCTGCAGGTAAAGCTGTTGAGCGCAATAAATGACAGGATGTTTTACAGAATCGGAGGTACAACTCCCGTGGAATTCAATGCAAGGATTATTGCTGCAACCAATGTGGATTTAAAACACCTTGTTGAAGAAAAAAAATTCCGTGCAGACCTTTACTACAGGCTGAACGTCGTATCATTTGTAATTCCGCCACTGAGGCAGAGAAAGGAAGATATTATACCTCTCGCCCAGA
>DNNV01000051.1:0-479 GCA_003497505.1 Clostridiales bacterium
AATCAGCATAGAACAGCTTTCCTTGATAACAGGTTTAAGCAAGGGACTGATAAGTCAGATTGAAAGAGATATTACGGGGCCGTCTGTTGCATCCTTATGGAAAATTTCCAAGGCGCTGAATGTTACAATGAATTATTTTTTTGATGAATATGATGATTTTAATCAGGTTGTCAAAAAAGATGAAAGAAAAAAAATAATGATGAAAAACGGGGATAGAACATACGAACTATTGTGTCCGAATCTTAAAAACCAGATAGAAATGCTATGGATTGAAATAGAACCAAATGAATCTAACTCAGAGGAACTCATAAGTCACGAAGGAGAGGAGTGCGGTGTGGTGCTTAAAGGTACCCTGCGTGTTTTGTCCGGTGACAAGATATATGACCTTGAACAGGGAGACAGCATATATCTTGACAGCACAATACCTCACAGGTATATAAACACGGGAAATGTAAAATCTGTATCTGTCTGGGCTATGG
>DNNV01000051.1:595-5408 GCA_003497505.1 Clostridiales bacterium
TATCTGTCTGGGCTATGGTCCCTCCAAGTTTTTAATAATAAAAGGCTGTTGCATTAGTATACTGTCAAAAATGACAGGAAGTTACTTAATGAGACAGCTTTTTTAATTTAAGGATATTGACATTTTTTTAAGTTTATAGTATCATGATATAAATTCAATATATTGAATTATTTTTTTATTAATAATAACAAACGTTTTCTGCATTTGTTATTAAAACTAATAGGATGGAGGAATAATGTATGAGTTTTTCAATTAGTCCTGATAATTCGTGGGCTTTGTGGGCAATTATAATCGGATGGGCTGCGGTAAGTATTTGGCTTGAACAGAAATACAACTGGGCGTCAAAGGTATCAGGTGCAATAATTGCGCTGGTTGGCGCAATGGCTTTATCAAATATAGGGTTGATTCCTGTTGATGCACCTACTTATGATGTTATATGGGGATATGCGGTTCCGATTGCAATTCCGCTTTTAATGTTTCAATGCAACATTAAAAAGGTTTGGAAGGAAAGCGGAAGAATGTTGATAATATTTTTATTCGGATCTGTAGGAACGGTGGCAGGTGCGATTATAGGATTCTTTCTTCTAAAGGATAAGATTCCTTATTTAGCAGAGATTGCAGGAATGATGACCGGTTCATATATCGGTGGAGGAGTAAACTTTGTTGCCGTATCAAATTCATTTAAGGTTCCTGGAGAAGTTGTGTCAGCTACTATTGTTGCGGATAATGTTTTGATGGCATTATATTTCCTTTCACTGATAACGATTCCGACGTTATCGTTTTTCAGGAAAAATTTCAGGCATCCATATGTTGATAAGGTTGAAAGTTCTTCAGTAGGTGAAAATGAAACGAGTGCTGCCGCATATTGGAAAGGTAAAGAAATATCGCTTAAGGACATAGCTTTTTCCATTGCTGCATCAGTGATAATAGTGGCTGTAGCAAAGGCGCTTTCAGGCGTTATAGGAAACTTAATACCGACATCTAATAAGTTTTTAGAATTGCTGAATACTCTTTTCAGCAACCAATATCTGCTTATAAGTACACTTACTATCATTGCAGTTTCATTTATGCCTAAATTCTTTGAAGGTATTAACGGAGCTCAGGAGATAGGAACATTCTTAATTTATCTTTTCTTCGTTGTAATAGGAGTTCCGGCTTCGATTCCAATGATTTTGCAAAATGCACCGCTTATATTGCTTTTCTGCGGTATAATGGTTTTTGTTAATATGCTTGTAAGTTTTGTGGCTGGAAAGATATTCAATTACAGTGTCGAAGAAATAATTGTCGCTTCTAACGCAAATATAGGAGGACCAACTACTGCGGCAGCTATGGCTATATCAAAAGGCTGGACAGATTTGGTGGGGCCGGCAATGCTTATAGGTGTTTTCGGATATGGTATAGGGACTTATCTTGGTATAACCGTGGGAAGTCTGTTGATGTAAATTAAGTGAAGGCAGGTGGAGTAATGATTTTTGACGGACATTCTGATATTTTGACGGATGTAACAATACGTACCTTAAACGGGGAAAATGATATTATAAGAAAATATCATTTAGACAAGCTGAAGAAGGGAAAAATATCAGGCAGCATATTTGTTATGTGGATTGATCCTCCTTTTACGGATGATGCATTTAAAAGATCAGTGCAGATTGTTGATTCCATAAAGAAAGAGATGGAATATTGCAATGATTCTGTCGCTTTGGTCAAATCATACAAAGATGTTGAAAAGGCATTAGAACAAAATAAATTTTATGTTTTTATTGGGTTGGAAGGCCTCAGCAGTATAGGGGATAATATAGATTTAATTGATTATTTCCATGATTTCGGTGCTAGGCATGCGAGTCTGACATGGAATGAAGAGAATGCTCTGGCTACAGGAGTTAAAGGGAATCCTGAAAGAGGTTTATCGGAGATTGGAAAAAAGGCTGTCAGAAGAATAAATCAGAAAAGAATGCTTCTTGATGTTTCGCATCTGAATGATAGATCATTCTGGGATGTGGTAAACGAAACAGATAAGCCAATAATTGCATCTCACTCTAATTGCAGGGCTCTGTGCGATGTGCCGAGAAACCTGACAGATGAACAGTTAAGGAAAATTGCAGAATTTAATGGCCTGGTAGGCGTGAATTCATTTAATCAATTTGTTCATAGAGATATGGAAAATCAGACTATCGAAATGCTTGTAAGGCATGCGGCACACATGGCAGATATAATGGGAATTGATCATGTGGCAATAGGAATGGATTACTGTGATTTCCTGGATGACAGCTCAATGAATAGTTTCAGCACACAGGAAACGTCATATACCAAGGGACTTGAAGATTCATCCAGGACATATATGTTTCTTGAGGAAATGGCAAGAGCAGGTTTTACAAAGGAAGATATTGAGAAAGTCGCATATAAAAATTATCACAGAATCATAAAAAGTATAATAGGTTAAAGAAAAATCCGCATCACTTAAAGTGATGCGGATTTTAATATCAGCGGTGTACATGAAGCATGTGACGCTTATCCTTCATAATATCCTTATAAATATTCTTGGCAATATAGTTTTCTTCAGAATCCTTAATTTGGTTAACCTTATCTATGTTGTACAGTCCTTTTGCCCTGAGAATTCTGGTTTCCCTTGTTATAAGTTTCGGTGTGGGCTGGCCTCCGCCTGCTATACAGCCCCCGGTGCATGCCATAACTTCCACAAGGTCATATTCCTTTTCACCGCTCTTTATTTGCTTTATAAGATTGTCGGCATTTTTCAATCCGTGAACAACGGCTAATTTAATTTTGTTGCCGTCAACGTTGACAATAGCCTCCTTTACGGATTCAAGGCCTCTCACGCTGTTATATATTATTTCGCAGTCTTCTTTCCCGAATTTGTTCTTCAATACTGTTCTTAGTACTGCTTCGGTAACTCCGCCTGTGGTTCCGAAAATTACTCCAGCGCCGGAGCCTATACCGAAAGGCATATCCATTGACTCTTCTTCTATTTCGTCAAATTTTATTCCTATTTCTTTTATCATGATTGCCAGTTCCTGAGTTGTGATAACCAGATCCACTTCTCTCTCTCCGTCATGAATATATTCGGGCCTTCCAGCTTCCTCTTTTTTTGCTGTACAGGGCATAATGGAAAGTATGAATGTATCCCTTCCGTCTTCAAGATCTTTTTCTCTATACGCTTCCCTCAATACCGTACCGAACATCTGCTGAGGTGATTTGCAGGAAGAAATATTTTTCAACAGCTCAGGATATTTGTTTTCTGCAAATTTTACCCAGCCCGGGCAGCACGATGTAAATAATGGGAGATTTTCACCCTTTGAATATTTCTCAAGAAACTCTGCACTTTCCTCGAGAACTGTGAGGTCTGCGGAAAGAGTTGTGTCGAAAACTTCTTCGGCGCCTAATTTTTTCAATATGGCCACTATTTTTCCGGTTGAAATTTCTCCCGGATTCTTACCAAATTCTTCTCCCAGAGCTACTCTTACGGCAGGAGCGATCTGTACAATAACCCTCTTGCTTTTATCATAGAGAGCTTCCCATGCTTTCTCTGTTTCATTTTTGATTATTATTGCACCTGTGGGACATACAATTCTGCATTGCCCGCAGTTTACACAGTTGGTTTCAGCAAGGCTTTTGTTGAATGCGGGTTTGATAATTACATCTGAGCCCCTGTTGACAAAGCCTAACGCACCTACGCCCTGAATTTCTTCACACACCATTACGCAGTCGCCGCATTTAATGCATTTGTTGGGATTGCGCACTATGCTGGGGCTTGAATTGTCCACTTCATTATTTTGCGACAGCTGAGCAAATCTATTTCTTGAAAGTCCGTATCTCTTAGCTAATTTCTGAAGCTGGCATCGGCCTGTTCTTTCACATGACGTACAATCCTTGTCATGGTTGGCGAGCAGGAGCTCAAGAATCATTTTTCTGTATTTTCTTATGCGGGGGGAGTTTGTGTAAAGCTCTAGTCCGTCCTTTGGTCTTTCAGAGCATGTTGCGATTATTTCACCCCTGGATGTTTCAACGGAGCACATTCTGCACGCACCATAAATACTTAGCTCAGAGTGATAGCAAAATGTAGGCAAATCAATTCCGGAATCTCTTATAACGCTTAAAATATTTTTTTCATTTGTAAACGGAACTCTTTTTCCGTCTATTATCATTATTCCGCCCATACTACACCTCCATGATTGCTTTAAATGCGCATGCTTCTATACATGCACCGCATTTTATGCACTTGCTGCTGTCAATAACATATGGTTCTTTAATTTTTCCGCTTATTGCACTAACAGGGCAAATTCTTGCACACTTTGAGCAGCCTCTGCAAAGCTCGGGATCAATTTTAATGGACATTAAGCCTTTGCATTGCTTGGCAGGACATTCTTTGTCCACCACATGAGCGAGATATTCGTCGTAAAAGTGCTCCAATGTGCTTAAAACAGGGTTTGCTGCAGTTTTTCCAAGTCCGCACAGAGCAGTGTTCTTGACAGTATCAGCAATTTCCTTCAGCAAATCCAAATCATCGACAGTTCCATTTCCGTCGACTATTTTTTCCAATATTTCAAGCATTCTCTTTGTGCCCTCTCTGCATGGGATGCACTTTCCGCATGACTCTCTCTGTGTAAAGCTCATAAAGAACCTTGCTACCTCAACCATGCATGTGTCCTCGTTCATAACTACCATGCCGCCGGAGCCTATCATGGCACCGACTTTTTTGAGGGAATCAAAGCTTAGAGCCAAATCAAGATGCTTTTCGCCAAATGTTAGACATCCTCCGGAAGGACCACCTATCTGCACAGCCTTGAATTTTTTGCCG
>DNNV01000051.1:5552-6741 GCA_003497505.1 Clostridiales bacterium
CAGCCTTGAATTTTTTGCCGTCAGGTATACCTCCGCCTATGTCAAAGATTACTTCTCTTATGGTTGTTCCCATTGGAACCTCTATAAGTCCGGTATTCACAACATTTCCCGTAAGAGCAAACGCCTTTGTTCCCGGGCTGTCCTTTGTTCCGTATTTTTTATATTCGTCAATTCCATTATTTATAATAACGGGCACATTTGCGAATGTTTCAACGTTATTAAGAACTGTAGGACATCCGAAAAGTCCCTGCTCAACAGTTCTCGGAGGCTTTACACGTGGCATTCCTCTTTCGCCTTCTATAGATGCGGTAAGGGCACTTCCTTCACCGCATACGAATGCTCCGGCTCCCTTATTTATATGAAGCTCAAAATCAAATCCTGAATCAAGTATATTTTTTCCCAGAAGTCCGATTTCTTCTGCCTTAGATATGGCGGTTCTCAAACGATCAACAGCCAGCGGATATTCGGCTCTCACATAGATATATCCCGTATGAGCTCCTGTGGCATATCCGGCAATTAGCATACCCTCAATTATTTTGTGTGGGTCTCCTTCCATGATGCTTCGGTCCATAAATGCTCCGGGGTCTCCCTCGTCGCCGTTGCACACAACATATTTAACAGGGTTGTTCTGGGATAAAACCTGAGCCCATTTTTGTCCGGCAACATATCCTCCGCCTCCGCGACCTCTCAGTCCAGAGTCTTGAATCAGCTTGCATACTTCCTTAGGCTCCATGGAACCGAAAACATTTATAAGTGATTTGTATCCGCCTCTTCCTATATACTCCTGTATACTTTCGGAATCCATATGGCCGCAGTTTTGCAGGACCAGTCTGGTCTGCTTCTGATAGAACGGAATTTCTTCCTGCTTCATGAATATTTTGCCGTCCTGATGATGCATTAATCTTTCAACAGGCTTACCGTTCAATATAGTCTCGGTAAATATTTCTTCGCAGTCATCTAACTGAACCCTGAGATACAAATAATTGTAAGGCTCAATCCTCACAAGAGGGCCGGCTTCACAAAAACCATGGCATCCGCTTTTTTTCAGGCTTGTTCCTTCCTCTTCCTTTAATAAATCCACATCAACCAAGTTGCCGTGTTCAGATACCAGCCTTAAAAGCTCATCATATATTTTAAGAGACCCGCCTGCAACACAGCCGGTGCCGCCACATACAAGAATCTTTACTTT
>DNNV01000132.1:0-6182 GCA_003497505.1 Clostridiales bacterium
TATGAAAAGCCTTAGGTATGAAGAGGCAAAAGACATCTGGAAATGCAATGACAAAATTGCCCAATTGAATTACAGAAGAATTCAGGCAATGGATTTGTACAGAAATCTCACTCCGTCTATACTGTCCTATGAAGGAATTCAATATCAGTATATGGCTCCGGACGTGTTCTGCACCGATGAATTCAATTATATACAGGAGCATTTGCGGATACTGTCGGGATTCTACGGTATGCTGAGGCCCTTTGACGGAGTAACTCCATACAGGCTTGAAATGCAGGCAAGGCTTCAGCCTGAAGATGCATGTTCTCTTTATGATTTCTGGAAGGACAAAATTGCGTCTGAGCTGTTTTCTGAAAGCAGCTGCATTATAAATCTGGCTTCTAAGGAATACAGCAAATGTATTTCTGATTATATTGAGGACGGAATCAGGCTTATCACATGCGTTTTCGGCGAAAGGAAGGGAAGCAAGGTAATAGAAAAGGGAACTCAGGTGAAAATGGCAAGAGGCGAGATGGTGCGCTTTATGGCAGAAAAGCAGATCAAGGAAGAGGAAGATATTAAAGGCTTTGACAGGCTTAATTATTTTTATTCTGAGGAGTTTTCGGACAAAGATACATATGTTTTTATAAAAGGAGATACCGGATTATTTTAAACAACATTTATGACAAGAGGACATTATGAATAATTGCAAAAAGATGTTGAGTAAAATATTTATAATCGGGGTGTTTTTTATTGTAGGGTTTTATTTGCCTGTGGAGGCTGCAGTGTCACTTACACAGGAGGAAGAGATGTACTTAGCCGGACAGGATGCACTGGAGGCTGTGACTATCGGAGGGGTGGCTCCAATTCAATATATGGCTTCAAGCGAAGAGATATATAAAATAACTCCGGGCATGATTATGAGAGCTTACGGAAAAGAGATTATTCTTGTTTCGCTTTTGGCCCTGAGTGTGCTGCTGTACAGTTTTATCTCATACATACGCATTAATAAAAAGCTGAGGATACAAAACAGAAGGCATGAGAGGCTTGCTCAGATTTCCAATGAATATCTCTATGAGTATTCACCCAAGGATGATCGGCTTGAACTGTCCGACAAATGTGTCCGCCTCTTTGGAATGCAGGAGGTATTTTACAAGGTATCGGACATTATGAAGAGCATTTTGTCAGGGGATATATCGGATGGATATATTTCAATGATTCGGCTCCCCCTTGCCGACGGAGGAGAAGGAATATTCAAGGCGGTTAATTCAATTGTTCGTGATGACTACGGCAGAGTGGACTCAATCATGGGCAAGCTCATAGATATCAGTAAAGAGGTGGCAGAAAAGGAAGAGCTTCTTATGAAGTCGCAGATTGACGGTCTGACGGGCCTGTACAATGCCACAACCACCAGGGAGCTGATAGTGGACAGAATACGCAGCAAGGAAAAGCACAAGATGGATGCACTGATTTTGCTGGATTGCGATAACTTCAAGAATATTAATGACACCCTGGGCCACCTTACAGGAAATCAGGTTCTTGAGGATTTAGGCAGAAGCCTTAAAATTACATTCAGAAGCACCGACATTATCGGGCGCATAGGCGGAGATGAATTCTGTATATACATGAAGGACGTTCCTTCCGCTGAGTTTATACATGCGAAATGCGAACAGCTGGGCACGCTTGTGAAGAAGATAATGGAAAAGGAATTGGTTTCGGTAAGTATAGGTGTTGCCATTGTAAATGAGGAAAGATCCTATGAGGATTTGTTCAAAATGGCTGACGACAATATGTATACTGCTAAAAGAAGAGGAAGAGACCAATTATAGTTGACAAAGCGCCATCTATTGCATATAATTTAGTAAAATCTCTTTGCACTGCATTACATCCCCATGAGGGGTGTGAGACCAACAGTACAAACTGAGCAGGCGATGCCCGAAAGGGCGTGGGGCCGGGCCGCCCTTGTAGGTGGCAGCAGATGGATTATCAACACATCTGTGGGACAGTGGTATGTTCCGCAGGTGTGTATTTTTATACCCTTACGGGACAGTCGACTTTTCAAATGGAGTGCCATAGGAGAAATCAAGACACTGCTTCAGGCAGGAAACGGAGGATTCTTTTATGACAAACAAATCTATAAACCTGGCGGGACTAACCGCTGACGAAGCTAAAAGGCTTCAAGAACAGTTCGGGAAAAACGAACTGAATCCGCAAAAGAAGGAGAGCTTTTTCAAGAAGACTCTCCACATTATCTGTGAACCCATGTTTTTATTGTTATTAGTGGCGGCGACCATCTATTTTCTGTTGGGCGAGCCGCGGGACGGCATCATCATGCTTATTTTTGTAGTGGGCATGATCGGCATTAATGTCATCCAGGAATGGAAAACCGACAAGACATTAAATGCTTTGAAGGACCTGTCTGCGCCTCATATTACTGTCCTCAGGGATGGGCGGGAACAGACCATTGCCAGCGCCGACCTCGTTCCCGGAGATCTGATGATGATTTGTGAGGGTGTGAAAATTCCCGCTGATGGTGTGGTGGTTAAGTGCGCCGACCTGTCTGTGGATGAATCTTCTCTCACCGGTGAGGCAGAGGGCGTCCGTAAGGTGACAGAACATAGCTTGGAGCCGTCCGGAGACTACTGGCGCAGAGATTACTGCTATGCTGGTACGTTGGTAATTCAGGGTACGGCCACTGTTCGTGTGGATAAAATCGGGGCGTCTACCGAGTATGGCAAAATTGGCAAGAACATAGCCGCTGCTCCGCAGGAGAGCACGCCGCTCCAAAAGCAGACGGGTAAGCTGATTAGGACCTGTGCTATCATTGCGGGCATGCTGTTTGTGCTGGTGGGCATTTTTACTTGGATGAATATACCCGACCATGATTTTATAGACCGGCTGGTGGAGAGCGTTCTCTCAGGTGTAACACTGGCTATGGCCATGATTCCGGAGGAGTTTCCGGTCATCCTCACCGTGTTTCTTTCAATGGGAGCGTGGCGGCTTGCCAAAAAGCACTCCCTTGTACGCAAGATTCCCAGCGTTGAGACTCTGGGGGCGGTGTCGGTGCTGTGTGTGGATAAGACCGGCACTATTACCATGAATCAGATGTCCGTGCAGGAACTGTGGGTGGCCTGCGGTGATGAGCAGGGCATGGTGGAAGTCATGGGATTAGGCTGTGAGACCGATACCTATGATCCGATGGAGAAAGCGATGCTTGCCTGCTGCGAGGCTAATGGTATCACTCGGGAACACATTTTTGAAGAGAGTGCCTTCCTCACGGAATATGCTTTTACCAATGAACTAAAAATGATGGGTCATGTCTGGCGGCACGACGGAGACATCCTAGTTGCTGCTAAAGGAAGCCCTGAGGGAATTCTCACCGTATGCGAGCTGAATGAGGAGCAGCGGGCGGAGGCGGAAAGCAAAAATCTGGAGCTTTCAGGTCGTGGCTTGAGGGTCATTGCCATAGCTGCGGCAAATCCCCGCAGCGAGGCGGAAATTCCAGCCTCTATAACCGACTGCCGCCTCACGCTGCTTGGCCTTGTAGGGTTGGCTGACCCTCCCCGCGAAAGTGTGAAGGAGGACATTGCAGTCTGCAATCGGGCGGGTATCCGCGTGGTGATGATTACAGGCGACAATGGCACCACTGCTTCAGCCATCGCTAAAAAAATTGGCCTGCTCCATGAGGACGATATTATTACCGGCGATATGCTGAATGATATGAGTGATGAGGAGCTATGTGAGGCTGTCAAGACGGTTTCTATTTTTTCACGGGTGATTCCGGAGCATAAAATGCGCATTGTCAAAGCATTCAAGAAAAATGGTGAAATTGTTGCCATGACCGGTGATGGAGTGAACGATGCACCGGCTCTCAAATATGCTGACATCGGTATTGCCATGGGCAAACGGGGCAGCGAGGTTTCCCGGGAAGCGGCTGACATTATCCTGATGGACGATAACTTCACAACCATTGTAGAAACTGTGAAGGACGGCCGTCGTATCTATGACAACATCCGCAAGGCGGTGGGATATGTTTTTACCATCCATATTCCAATTGCTTTTTCGGCCCTGCTTGCCCCGCTTCTTGGCATCGCGCCGGATGCGCTCCTGCTTTTACCGCTCCATGTGGTACTGCTGGAGGTGCTTGTCGATCCTACCTGCTCTATTGTTCTTGAGCGTCAGCCTGCCGAGAGCGATATCATGGAGCGCCGCCCTCGCAATCAGAAGGATAAACTACTGACCACAGAGCTGTTTGGTAAAAGCATTTTACAGGGGATTACTGTGTTTGCCGCCTCATTCGGTTCGTATTTCGCGGTGCTGGCAAACGACCCCTCCAATGCACCGGCAGCACGCTCCATGGGGCTGACCGTCATCATGCTGGCAAATCTGTTCTTGGTGCAGGTCAACAGTTCTGACCATGATTCAATTTTTGAATCCACCCGTCTCCTGATGAAAGACCGGGTGATGTGGGCGGCCAATCTCGGCACGCTGGCGTTGCTTTTCCTGATTCTGTATACGCCGCTGTCCGGGGCGCTGAAGCTTGCTCCACTGCCGCTGCCGCTGCTGTTGGCCGCTCTGGGGCTTTCAGCCGCATCTGTGCTTTGGTATGAGCTGATAAAGCTAAAGAATCGCTTATCTTTAAAGCGTTAAGCGTTAATATTCAAACAGCCAGACTCATGAATGATTCATGATTCTGGCTGTTTTATTCTTAAAACTACATAATCTGCCTCCATGATTCCGGAGACCATCCGATTTTATCATATGGAATCGTGAACTCCACAATTCCGGTGGAATATGGAGCAATATCATATTGCTGATAATAAATTACAAGACCATGCGGAGTGAGATAGAAGCTGTCCGGATTGAAGGTACTCACTATGAGGTCCTTATAATTATCAAAGTAAATGCCGGGGTTTTCGGCAAGATTTTTTTCAGCCTGTTTAATTATTTCATCCGTAAGCAGCTTCTTGTAATCCGTGCCGGGTTTGAAAAAACTGTAGAGAGGCAGGCGTGTGCCCCTGAAGAGCTCCCATGTGGCTGAGCTTCTTGTTGTATTTCCGTGAGCTCCTCCGGTAAATTCATACTCGTCATTATACACACTCAAAAGGCAATTTTGGTTGTATGGCGCATTAAAAGCCATGTACGCCTCATATTGGTGAAAAGGATAATCTGTAATCAGAGACTCCCTGTATTGGTCGGCTGCTTGATCATACAGCTCATTGACACGTTTTATATATTGATCTATGCTGGAAGCAATCTCACTGTTAACTAACCATTCCGTATTAGGGTTATAGATCAGGCGCAGTATCGGATACTTAATGTTAAGCTTCATAATTTCAACATTGTTAAATTTGAAAAGGCGCCTGAAATCCTCCATGTTGATGTCTGCTCTGCAAAAATTTCTGTTCATTTACATCCCTCCTGCAATATAATATGCTTAATTTTCCTAAGAGTTTAAGAATAACTGGATTTTTTCTTCCATATTCATGTGAGGAGGCTATCTTTGCCCGAAAATATAAAATTGAGTTGTTACGCAGACAATATTATTGTATAATAATTAACACATATAATAAAAATAAATCACGTTCCCTGTAAAGGACATAGGAGATGTATGGAAAAGATTAATTTAAAAAATTTTATTAATAATATTGTGTATCTTACTGTAGGATGCGTTATCACCGCGTTTTCGGTGAACTACATTCTAAAGCCAAATGGACTTATAACAAGCGGTATAACAGGATTGGCAATTATAATTGAAAAGTATACAAATATTAACTATTCATATATTTATTACTTTGCAACCTTCATAATTTTGATTGGAACGTACCTGATTATGGGAAAGAAGGAGGTAATGAAGATTATTTTCCTCTCGATTTTGTATCCCACGGTCTTGCTTGTGATGCAGAATTTTGAATTTCAGTTTGTTGAAAATGATATCTTTCTTGCCATGGTTTATTTCTCGATTTTTTACGGCGCAGGTGTGGGAATGATTCTCAGGAAGGGATTTTCCTTCGGAGGGACTGACACGATTGCCAGAATACTAAATAAGAAGCTTTTCCCCGCGGTAAACGTAAGCTATCTCATGATGGCAATAGACGGAATTGTCCTGACCATAGCAGCCTTTGCGTTTGGAATGAACATAGCGCTGTATTCTGTAATAGGGCAGATGATAATAACCAAGGCGTGCGATTATGCCATGTTTG
>DNNV01000132.1:6279-12753 GCA_003497505.1 Clostridiales bacterium
CATGTTCGGCATAGGAACAAAGTTGTACAAGCTGGAAATCATCAGCTGCAGGTATGAGGAAATCAGCAATTACATAATGCTTCAGTTGGGAAGAGGGGTTACAGTCTATAAGACAAAGGGAGGATATACAAACGAAGAAAAAATACAGATAGAATCAGTATGCTCTCCAAATCAGTCCATAATGATTCAAAAATATATAAAAGGAATCGACCCCGCAGCATTTGTAAAGGTGCTGCCCATAATATCCGTATGGGGCAAGGGTAACAGATTTATCGATATAAACATGGAAGATTAATCAGGAAAAAAGAATGAGAAAAAAGATGGCTGCTGCATTGGTAAATGCATCAGCCATCTTTTCGATGTTAAAGCGCTTTATTCTGCGGCATTGGCGGCTGCCTTTGTTCTTTGAATTGTACCGTGGGGATGACGAGGCGGAGCATAAACGGAATACAGCTTCATCGGTGTACTTCCTGTATTGACCACATTGTGCCACGTATTAGCCGGAACAATGAATGCATAGTCATCGTCCACGTTTACTACATATTCATCTGCGTTCTTGTCTTTTCCCATTCTTACCGTGCCCTGACCTTCCTCAATCCGTATGAACTGGTCAACATTGGGGTGTATTTCCATGCCTATATCCTCTCCCGGAGCAAGGCTCATCAGTGTAAGCTGCATGTGGTCACCAGTCCACAGTGCAGTTCGGAAGTTATTGTTTTGCTTTGAGGCCTCATCTATATTTATGGCAAAGGGATTAGGCCCGTAATCTTTAATTTCCATTCCCGTGTAATCTGTGTTTCGCACAGGATACCCCCACGTATAATCCGGACGACCCAGCGCATAAAAATATGGATACATTTCCGGATTGTACCACGGCGCATTTCTGCAGTTGTTGCATGGATAGTTATTATAGTTGTACATGAATTTTCCTTCCTTTCATAAAGCTATATTATTCTATGCTGTCGGTACATAAATGTTTATGTCAAAAATCGAATGAGGGCATATCGTAAAATTAAATGGAAATTTACAGGTAATAGGTATATAATGTAAACAGCAGTATTTATTTCAAGTAAGGAGGTATCTATGTACAAACGTATTTTATCATGCATTTTATGCATTTGTCTTGTATTTACCGCGTGCTCGCGAGGCAGGGAGGCTGTAGTTGAAGATGTTCCTGAGCGTCATGACACTATGCCTGCCGAGGACAGATTTGAGCTTGCAGCTGTTGAGTATGATAAGCACGGTATCAGCAATTCTTCATCCTTCAAGCTTACGTCCAGGGATGGCATAGATAAAGCATACGTGGAGAAAAATTTTAAGGTTGCTCCTGAGAGCAAGCTTAAAATTGAAGAACTTTCATCCACGGAGTACAACGTCATTCCTCTGTCTGATTTTAAATACGATGAAATCTATCAGTTCACACTGAAGGATGAGTCCTACGAATATTCATGGGCATTTCAGACAAGGAAGCCGTTTGGAGTGGAGAGTACCCTGCCTGCGGACTTGGGCGATTATGTGCCGGTAAATTCCGGAATTGAAATATATTTTACTCAGGGAAATCTGGCAGATATCGATGATTATTTTGAAATAATGCCGAAGGTTGATGGAAAGCTTATATACAAGGACAATGCAGCAATATTTGTTCCGTCACAATTGGATATGAACACCATTTACACTGTCACAGTCAAAAAGGGCTACGGTCCCGCAGGAAGCGAGGAGAAGCTTAAGGAGGACTACAAGTTCACATTTACAACACAGAGCGAAAGAAGCTCGGAAATTTATTTCAACAGAGCAATAATAAATATCCACGAAAGCAACGTTAAAATAATAGATGCCTATGTAGGCAAGGAACAGGAATACAATATAAATATTTATCAGTACGACGATGTGGGAAAATTTACAGAGGATGTGTCTTTTTATGCTGAAACGGGAAAATTTCCTAAAACCGCCGGCAATGACAGGCTTGCTCTCATGAGCTCCCTGAGCCAGAAACCACACATGCAGGAGACGCCAACCCATCTGAACGCATTATTTGAGCTGCCGGAGGAGCTTAAAAAGGGTTACTATCTTCTTGAATTCGACGGGGAGGGGCTGGCTAAAAAGCAGTATCTTTTCCTTCAGATAAACGACATATTGGTTTACTACGGCATATTTGAAAATGGCATGCTTGTATTTGCAGGCGAAGGATTAACCGGCGGAGGAATAGAGGATGCGCAGGTAATACTAAACGGCAAAATGGCAGGCTACACCAATGAAAAGGGAGTTCTTGTGCTGGATGAAATTCCTTCGGATGAAAAGGCCATAAAGCTCACAGTGAGAGCAAAGGGCTACAATGACTTCATATACGGTGAAAGCTTTTTTATAAACAACTATTATTACAGATACAATTACGGCTCCTATGATTACTACAGATACATAGACACTGACCGTCCCGTATACCTGCCTACAGACACAATCAATGTGTGGGGCTTTGCGAAGCACAGGGATAAAAAATCCGTGGGAGAGGTAAAGCTTGAGCTGTACGACGGCGATTTGGTTCTTGAAACAAAGACTGTGAAGCTCACGGATGTGGGAACATATCAGGCAAACTTTGAAATAAGCAATATTACGGCTGAGTGGCTTGGAATAAGAGTTTATGACAATGAAACTTTCATTTCGGGAACGAGTGCTTACATAAGAGAATACACAAAGCCCCTGTTCACCCTTAAGGGCAGTATGGATAAAAAATTTGCGTACAGCGGTGAAGAGGTAAATTATAAAATAAATTCGAGCTTTTTTGACGGTTCTCCGATGTCTGGACTTGAGCTTCGCATGAAAACAAATACATATTCAGATGTGCTGGAATACGAACGATTTGACATAGGTGTCAAAACAGACAAAAATGGTGATTACTCTTTAAGGTTCAACACAAGAGTAGTCAGTGACGGCTGGAGACCCGTTGAGGTATATGCTGATGCCTTCAATGACAAGGCTGAGGATGCAAATGTGTACACCAGAAATACAATAAAAATATTTCCGAAGCACAGGATGCTTGAAATGGAGCAGAATGAAGAGGACCTAAAATCAATAAGCATATTGCTTCACGAGCTGAGCCTTGAAAACTATGACCTTGATAACGGGTATGACTACAAGCAGCTTAGAGGAAAGCCTGTGGATGATAGCATAAATGTCAGGATAATCGAAAGATACAACGAAAAGGTTGTAGTAGGAGAGGAATACGACTTTATCAACAAGGTAAATGTAGTAAAATACGACTACAAAAGGATTGAAAATACGGTATACGACCAGAATGTATCCACAGAGGAAGGCATTTACTCCATAGAAATACCGGATTTCAGAGAGGACAGAAACTATGAAATAATTGCATTCAACGAGGACGGCAACGGAGGAATCAAAGAAACACTAAGTGCATTCAGCAGAAGGTACTCATACTACGAGGGCTATTATACGCTGGAGAAGGTTGATTCGGGGAAGACCTACAGGCTGAATGCCCCCGTGAATCTAAAGCTGCAGTATATGGGAGAGGATATTGAGGAACTGGAAAATGACAGCCTGCTTATAATATACATGAGAAATGGCATTGCGAATTATGATGTGTATGATACAACAAGAGTGCAGACAGTCTTCAGCGAGAATTATATTCCAAACACACGATTATATGCAGTGTATATTAAAAACGGGTATCTTTACTTAGCTTTGCCTAATGAAAGCCTGATTTATGACATATCGGAGAGAAAGCTTAATATAGAGCTTACTACAGACAGGAAGGAATACAGGCCGGGAGAAGAGGTTGAAGTCAAGGTAAGGGTGACAGATGAATACGGCAGGCCGCAGGTTGCGGATGTGAACATAAGCGTGGTTGATGAGGCATATTTTGCCGCTGTATACAGTGATGGTGTGGATACCCTGAGAGGTTTGTACAGGTATTCGTGGAGTGGCGGCATGATAAAAAGCTATCTGTCAAACATTGACCTCAGCGAAAAGAATTCCTCTGCGGAAATGGGCGGCGGAGGAGGACCGGACGGTGAATTCAGAGATGACTTCAAGGATGCCAATGTCTTCAAAACAATTACAACCGGCTCCGACGGCAGGGCCTCAATGAAATTTACGCTGGCTGACAATCTCACATCATGGCGAATAACCTATCAGGCAATTACAGAAAAACTGTATGCAGGAAGTGGTACCGCAAATATAAGCTCAAGCCTTCCGTTCTTTACGGATTTGATTATGGGTAAAAAATATCTTTCCGAGGACAAAATTGAGGCATCTCTCAGAGTATTCGGGACTGCGGTAAAGCAGGGGGAAAATATTGAATATATTGTTGCTGTAAGAAACATGGATGATGATAAAAAAACAGAATACAAATCATCCGGCAAAGCGGGAGATTATACAAATATAAGCATGGGCAAACTTGATGAAGGAAGCTATGAAGTATATGTAACTGCAAAAAGCGGCAGCCATCAGGATAAAATTATGGAAGAATTCAGTGTTGTGGATTCATATATGTATTTCCAAAATACCGGATATTACAAGATTTCAGAAAGCACCGTCCTTGACAAGGTGTATTCAAATCCGGTTATTACGCTTTACAATGAAAGCACCTCCGATTTCTATAACAGCCTAAGAGCAATTTCGTCCTCAGATGGCAGCAGAATAGATCAGACTGCAGTCTCTATGATAGCGGCAGGATATATAAACAGCCTTTTCGGAACCGAGCTGTACTACGACGAGGATGAGCTCCTTGACATAATATTCAGATATGAGGACAAGGAAGGCGGTCTGAGGCTTCTGCCCTATTCGGAGAAGGATGCTGAGTTGACTGCTAAAATGGTTCACATATTCAACAGCAGCTATCTGAACGAAAAAATGAAGAAATATTTTAAAAATATTTTGAGTAACGATGAATACAGCACGGATACTGCCGCAGCTCTGTGGGGAATGAGCAAGTACAGGCAGCCTGTACTGGTTGCAATATATGACTTGCTGGAAAAACAAGACCTGAGTGAAATAGATACAATATATCTGTCTCTCGCTCTTGCGGAGCTGGGCGACGGAAAAACCGCAAGAAAGCATTACAGGGAGCTGGCAAACATGCTTAATGCGTCGGAAGACTATTTGTACTGGGGAGAAGGCAGCAGCAAGGAGAATGATTACGAACTCACGGCACTTCTGGCTGTCCTGGCTTCGAAGCTTCAGGATTTTGACAGAGGCGATAAAATGTTTAAATATATTTATAATAATCCGTCAAAATATAATCTCAGCAGCATTGAACAGCTAAAATACATTATGAACAGAGATATTATGAGCTTGAAGGAAGTACAGGATTTGTACGGCGAGGTCACGGTTGAGACGGGAGACAGCAAAAATACCTACAAGCTAAAGCTGTTTGACAGCGAAAGCTTTACAGTTAAAAAGGATGAAATAACCAGGGTTGTATTCAGTGATATTAAGGGAGCCATAGCATGCAAGGTTGAGGCTCTTGGAAACAAGGATGACCTATATAAAAGCAAGACTGATGAATTCTCAATATCTGTGGACTACATGCTTGAAAATGCCTATGAGAAAAAGAAGAGCTTCAATCATTCGGATGTAGTGAAGGTTCAGTTAATACCCAATATTTCACCGGCTGCCGAAAGCGGCATGTATGAGGTCACATATGTAATTCCTTCCGGCTTCAGATATATGTACGATGGAAAAAATTATGCCTGGGGAGAAGCAAACGGTCAAAAGCTTGTATACAGATTTTATTACAATAAGGAAAGACCAAATGTATTTCCTATAGAATTTTATATGCAGGCGGCTCAAAAAGGGGAATACACAGTCGACTATGCCGTAATCAAGAGATTCTTTGAGAATAAGCTGAATTATATTGAAAGAACGGTTATTTCCGTAAATTAACAGACAGGTGGTACAATGCGCACAATAAATAAAGCAACTCTGCTTATGACGGCTGCCGCAGTTATGCTCAGTATTTTTCTCATTAATTATAGACGTGAAAATTACACTCATGAGGTGGGCGCTGGGGAGCAGGAAGCAGAATCATACATTCACAGCAGTAACGACATGCTGCAATGTTTGTATTTTGACGAAACTCTTTTTGTGAATATAAAAAGCTTTAAAAAATTAAATGAAACAAGTGAGGGCAGGATACGTGGATGCATCCTGCCCCACCATCTTACGGCGGCAGATTTGATACACGAGGTATTTCAGAATGTCAGCTCCTATGAATATGAAACGGTGGTCATTATGGGACCCGACCATGAAAGCCTCGAGAGAGGAAAGATATTTACGGCTGCCGGAGACTGGCAGACACCCTTCGGCATATTGGAAACTGATTATGAGATGACTTCACGGCTGCTTGAAAACAGCTTTGTTCTGGACAACAGCGAAAAAATGACGTCAGAGCATTCTGTTTCAAGCATAATACCCTTCATAAAGTACTATATGGGTGCTGTGAAGGCGGTTTCCCTGGCT
>DNNV01000284.1 GCA_003497505.1 Clostridiales bacterium
GGAGAAACAATATGAATATGTCAATTATTTTGGCGGCCGGTGAAGGAACGAGAATGAAGTCGGACACCCCTAAGACTCTGCATAAGGTATGTGGCAAGGAAATGATAAGATATGTCATTGAAGCAGCACAAAATTCAGGAATACAAAAAAATATTGTGGTTCTTGGACATGGAAAGGACAAAGTAGGGCATAATATCAGTGATATGGATGTAATTGCAGTTGAACAGCCCACAGGAGAAGGTGCTCCTTACGGAACGGGATACGCAGTTATGTCGGCTCAGGAATATATTGATGACGGCGATACTGCTGTAATTCTGGTGGGGGACGGACCTCTCATAAGGAAGGAAACCCTTGAGAAATTCATTGAATACCATGAAGAAAACAAATGTGCGGCATCTGTTATGACTGCGTATCTTGATAACCCCAAGGGATACGGAAGAATTGTGAGAAATGACGATTCATCCATTATGAATATAGTTGAGGAAAAGGATGCATCAGAGGAAGTACGAAAATTAAATGAAATAAACACCGGAATTTACTGCTTCAGCGGAAAAATGCTGAAATATGCATTAAAAAACATTGATACAAACAATTCACAAGGGGAATACTACCTTACGGACACGATTAAGGTTTTAAATATTGAAGGTCATAAAATAGGTGGCTGGGTACTGGAGGATGCCACAGATATAAAGGCTGTGAACGATCGTGTGCAGCTTGCCGAGGTAACAGAAATAATGAGGGATAGGATAAATAAAAGGCTCATGGTTTCAGGAGTTACCATAATAGACCCACAGCGTACATACATTGAGGATTCCGTGGTGATAGGAAGGGATTCAGTTATATATCCCGGCACATTCATTGAGGGAAAAACTGTAATAGGTGAATGCTGCGTTATAGGACCGGATGCGAGAATTGTGGATTCCACCGTTTCCGGCAATGTTTCAATTGAAATGTCCAAGGTCGTGGAATCATTTATAGACGAAGGAACCACAGTGGGACCATTCGCGTATCTGAGACCAGAGTCCAGTGTGGGCAAAAACGTGAAAATCGGCGACTTTGTGGAAATTAAAAAATCAACCATAGGTGACAATTCCAAGGTGTCTCACCTGGCATACGTGGGAGACGCTGAAGTTGGAAAAGACGTAAATATAGGCTGCGGCGTGGTATTTGTAAATTATGACGGAAAAAATAAGCACAAAACAGTAATAGGAGATGGTGCATTTGTAGGCAGCAACTCAAACCTTGTTGCACCTGTCAATATACAGAAGGACAGCTATGTGGCATGCGGTTCGACGATTACGGATACTGTGGAAGAAGGAGATCTTGCCATAGCACGCGCGCGTCAGGTTAATAAAAAGGGTTACGGAAGAAACAGATATTAAGAGGTAAATATGTATATAATTGCAGGACTTGGCAATCCCGGCAGGGAATATACGGGGACAAGGCACAATGTAGGCTTTGATACACTGGATATGCTGGCGGAAAAGTACAAGGTACAGCTGAACAAGCTTAAATTCAACTCCGTGTACGGGGAGACAACCGTAAACGGAGAAAAGGTCATGCTTGTGAAACCTGTTACGTATATGAACAGAAGCGGTGTTGCCATCAGTGAAATAATTAAGTTTTACAAGATTCCGGAAGAAAATCTCATAGTGATATATGATGATATAGACATACCTGTGGGAACGCTGAGGATAAGGCCTCACGGCAGCCCCGGAACACACAATGGTATGAAATCCATAATACAGCATGTGGGAGGAAATTTCCCCAGGATAAGGATAGGCATAGGAAGAAATCCGGATATGGATTTGGCTGACTATGTATTGCAGAAATTCGGCGCAGACGACAGGGTAAAATTGCTGCCTGTAATGGAAAAGGCCGGGTCAGCGGCCATTGAAATAATAGAAAAAGACATTGACAGCGCAATGCAGAAGTACAATATTAAAACGCCGTAGAAAGGTTTCTATGAACAAAATTTTGTTTGAACAGTTTCAGAAGACAGATAAATTTAATCGTGTTGTGGAAAATCACAGGATGAAGAAACGCCAGCTTATTCAAGGACTGAATGAGGAAAGCATGGCGTATTTTGTGTGCAATTTATTAGATTCTTCTTCGGGTAAAATCTTGCTTGTAACAAGCAGTGAAGCTAAATCGAGAAAGTACGAAGAGGAAATAAAGGCGTTCACGGACAATGCAGGAAGGCTGCAGCCGAAGGAATTCCTGCTCTACAACGTGGATGCGCTCAGCAAGGACGTGGAGTACAGGCGTGCAGATGTTCTTGACAAAATAATCAATTCCAAAACAATTGCGGTAACTGCTTCGGTTAATTCTCTTATAACGAGAGTTATGCCTAAAGATAGGTTTAAGGATTCTGTAATAGAATTAAAATATGGAAATATTTATGATTTGAATGAGCTTAGAAGCAATCTTGTAAAGCTCAAATATGAACGTGTGGACGCAATAGAGGGCGTGGGTCAGTTTTCGGTCAGGGGAGGAATAGTCGATATATTTTCCCCGTCGGAGAGCAATCCCGTAAGAGTTGAATTTTTTGATGACGAGGTAGATTCGATCAGGACAATTGATTTAAAAACACAGCGTTCAGTAAAAAATTTAAAATCTGTCAGGATAATTCCCTGCAGCGACCTGATGTTCCAGAAGGATGAAATCAAAAGGATATTGTCCGAGATAGACAAGGATTATCAGTTTAGGCTGGACAGGATAAAAGATCTGCACAGCGACAAGGAAACGGGAAAAAAGCTCAAGGCACTTTATTCAAACTACAAGGATAAGCTCACCGGTGGCATTGGCATAGAAAACGCCGACCTTCTGGTTCCTTTCATCAAAGACGGCTTTGTGAGTGTAATTGATTACTTCGGTGATGATCTCATACTGATACTTGATGAACCTGAAAGAATTTTCGAGGAGCTTAAAAACCTCGGGGAAAGTTTCGAGCTTAAGTATACAGAGCTGTTTGAAAAGGGAGAAATATTTGCAAAACAGAGCGGAGTATACATCAGTCAGCAGGAATTGAGGTCTGATATATCAGACCATGGATTTATATCTGTAAACGGCAAGGAAAAGATTTTTCAAACCGATGATTCAGTTTCACTGATGTTCAAGGAAGCAACCTCCTACTACGGGAAGATGGAAGACCTGTCAAAGGATTTAAACAGGCTGAAATACAAGGGCTACAAGGTTGCAATAGTGCTTTCAGGCAACGAGGGTTGTCTCAAGCTTCACAATATACTGAATGATTACGAATGCTCCACTGTTTTAGCAAAGGACACAGGCTTTGAGGCATCCAGCGGACAAGTCGTTATCATGCCTGGACAGCTTAAAAAAGGATTTGAGTATTATGACAACAAGCTCCTTGTCCTCACTGAAAATGAGGTTTTCGGCAGCATAAGAAAAAAAGCTCACAAGACGAAAAAGCAAAAAGGCTCTAAAATTGAAATTTTCACAGACCTCAAAGTAGGCGACTACGTGGTGCATGAGCATCACGGTATAGGTCAGTATGTGGGGATTGAAAAAATACAGGTAATGAATATACAGAAGGACTATCTGTGTATTAAGTACAAGGGCGAGGATAAGCTCTATGTTCCTGTGGATCAGATGTCTCTCATCCAAAAGTACATCGGCGCCGATTCGGAAAAGCCGAAGCTCAATAAAATGGGAGGCGTTGAATGGGTTAAGGCCAAGGAACGCTCAAAGGCTGCCATAGAAAATATGGCGGGAGAGCTGGTTAAGCTATATGCTCAGAGAAAGGTTGTTAAGGGCTATGCCTTTTCTTCAGATACAGAGTGGCAGAGAGAGTTTGAATACAAGTTTCCGTTTCAGGAAACTGATGATCAGCTCCGGTGCATAAAGGAAATCAAGAAGGACATGGAAAGGCCGTCCATCATGGACAGACTGCTGTGCGGAGACGTTGGCTTCGGAAAAACGGAGGTTGCCATGAGAGCTGCATTCAAGGCTGTCATGGATTCAAAGCAGGTTGCCATACTTGTGCCTACAACCATTTTGGCGCAGCAGCACTATGCAAATATTATAGACAGATTCAGGGGATACCCCATAAGGATTGAAATGCTGTCAAGGTTCAGAACACCGTACCAGCAGGCTAAAATAATAAACGACCTTAACAAGGGATTGATTGACATTGTGGTGGGAACACACAAGCTTTTGTCAAAAGAACTGAAATACAAGGACTTGGGACTTCTCATAATAGATGAGGAGCAAAGGTTTGGGGTTAAGCATAAAGAGCTTATAAAACAGCTCAAAACAAATATAGACGTTTTGACCCTTTCAGCAACGCCTATTCCAAGGACTCTTCATATGTCCATGGTGGGCGTGAGAGATATGAGCATAATATCCGAGCCGCCGGGAGACAGACTGCCTGTGCAGACATACGTAATCGAGAGCAACGACGGAATAGTGAAGGATGCAATAGAGAAGGAAATGTCCAGAGGCGGACAGGTATACTATGTTCATAACCGTGTAATCGACATCGACAGCGCAGCATCCAAGCTGCAGAAGCTGGTGCCTGATGCGCGGATAGCCGTCGCCCACGGACAAATGAATGAAAGGCACCTGGAAAACATAATGCTTGAGTTTGTAAACAAGGAATATGACATACTCATGTGTACCACTATTATTGAAACAGGTATGGATATTCCAAATGCTAACACGCTGATTATAGACAATGCTGACCATCTTGGTCTTTCGCAGCTTTATCAGCTGAGGGGACGAATAGGAAGGTCCAATAAAGTTTCATTTGCATATCTGACATATGAAAAAGATAAAATGCTTTCCGAGATAGCGGACAAAAGGCTTAAGGCAATCAAGGAGTTCACTGAATTTGGCTCGGGATTTAAAATTGCCATGAGAGACCTTGAAATAAGAGGCTGCGGCAATATATTGGGTGCAGAGCAGCACGGGCATATGCTTGCAATAGGCTACGATTTGTATGTGAAATTTTTGGATAGGGCTGTCAAGGAGCTTCAGGGCAGCATAATCGAGGATGAAGACATCGAAACATCCGTGGACCTGAGTGTTGACGGCTACATCCCTTCATCATATATAGAAAACGAAGAACAAAAGATTGAAATATACAAAAAAATCGCAGCTACTTCAAGCAAGGATGACATATATGACATAACGGAGGAAATCATAGACAGATTTGGAAATCCGCCGAAGCAGGTTGACAACCTTCTTAAAATATCTTATATTAAATCTCTGTGCAAGAAGCTGAAGGTGAAATCCATCACTCAGGCAGGGATTACGGTGAATATAGAGTTGTATTCTGTAAACCACCTGAATCAGGACATAATTGGGTTCTTAATTGAAAATTACAATGCAAAAATAAAATTTGACGTTTCAAAAGAGCCTGTTATTAAATATAGATTAGATTCTGCAGAACAGGTGAAGATTCTGGAGGAGCTTGAAAAAT
>DNNV01000129.1 GCA_003497505.1 Clostridiales bacterium
GGAAGTCACAAATATCAGCAAGGCGCTGAAAAAAGGTGATGAGCTGCTTGTACAGGTTGTCAGGGAGCCTATGGGTGAAAAAAACGTAGCATTGACCACCGATATTTCAATGTCGGGCAAATGTCTTGCATTCATACCTAAAAGTATTGAGGTTAACATATCCAAGAAAATCAAGAATCCTGAGGAGCGCAAAAGGCTTGAAGATATAGGCAGCGAAATTATGAAAAATGGAAACGGGATGATATTCCGTACATTTTCAAAGGATTGCTCAAGAGATGAAATAGAAGAGGAATACTCACTGCTTTCAAAAGCATTTGAGCAGTTGGAGAAGGAATACAACTATTCCTATGCGCCCAAGCTCCTGTATCGCAGCAGCTCCATGATTGAAAAAATGTTTCTGGACTACATTGATTCAACAGTGTCGGAAATATATGTGGAAGACAAGGAAACAAAGGAACGGGTTCTTGTACTTATTCATAAGTTTGCTTCAGATAGGCTTAAAGAAATCAAGGTTGTGGAGACAGGACGAGCGTTTGAGCTGTTCGGTGTGGAGAAGCAGCTTGAAATGCTCTTTGAAAGAAAGGTGGAACTGAGCAACGGAGGATCGATTTTTATTGATGTCACGGAGGCGCTTACGGTAATTGACGTGAACAGCGGCAAGTACGTGGGCAGCGACAGCATGGAGGATACCGCTCTTGCCATAAATCAGCATGCTCTTGAGGAAATAGGCAGACAGGTAAAGCTCAGGGATATAAGCGGAATAATTATTATAGACTTTATCGATATGAAGAATAAGGACAACGTCGACCTTTTAATAAGTAAGGCAAGGTCTGTTTTTAAGGAAGACAGGGCAAGGACCAATATATTGGGGATGACGAGGCTTAATCTCATGGAAATCACAAGGAAGAAGGACCGCGAAAATTTCTTCAACCTCATCACTGAGGAGTGTCGGTGCTGTAAGGGCAGCGGGAGGATAAGCTCAAATATTTTTATATTGATGAAAATTGAAGGTATTGTCAAAAGAATAAAGAAGAATACATCCTGCGAGGCAGTTATACTTAAGGCGGGATATACTCTATACGACAAAGTAACATCGGAATGCATGGATATAATAAATAAAATTGAGAAGCAATATAATATGAAGATTTATTTCCTCAGAGATAAGAATATAGAGGACCATGAAATTCATATTGATAAAATGGGCAAAAAAGATTATATTAACAGTATATTTAAGCAAAAATAAGTTGACAAACATTGCTTTGTTTGATAATATTTATATTTGTTAGAGCCGCACGGATCAGGTTAAAACTATGAGTACCTGCAATGGCGAGACTGGGAAGAGGAGGTAAATTTATGTACGCAGTTATTGAAACAGGTGGAAAACAATACAGAGTTCAGGAAGGCGATGTTATAAGAGTAGAAAAATTAAACATTGCTGATGGAGAAACAGTAAAATTTGATAAAGTTTTACTTGTAGCTGAAGAAGGAAAAGTTAACGTTGGAAAGCCATATGTTGACGGAGCAGTAGTTGAAGGTCTGGTTGAAAATCAGGGAAAAGCAAAGAAAATAATAGTTTTCAAATATAAAGCAAAAAAAGACTACAGAAAGAAACAAGGACATCGTCAACCATATACACAGATTAAAATCGAAAAAATTGTTGGATAGTATATGATTACAGTTACTGTATATAGAACCGGAACAGAAATCAGCGGATTCATTGTTGAGGGACATTCCGGCTATGCCGAAGAAGGCATGGACATAGTATGTGCATCGGTTTCCATATTATCATACACGGCGCTTAATTCCATGAATCTGGTTGCAGGAATTGAACCGGAGGATTTAAGCTATGACGTGGATAGTGAAACGGGATTTATGAGTCTCAGGACTTTAGTCAACAATGACAAGACCGATGTGCTGTACAGGAGTTTCATGGTAGGAATAGAACTATTACTGGAAGATTACAGTGATTATATTACACTTAAATTTGAGGAGGTGTAAACATGTTATTAAAATTGAATTTGCAGTTATTTGCACATAAAAAAGGTGTTGGTAGCTCTAAGAACGGTCGTGACAGCAACTCTAAGAGACTTGGAGTTAAAAGAGCTGACGGACAGTTCGTATTAGCGGGAAACATTCTTGTAAGACAGAGAGGAACTAAGCTTCATCCGGGACTTAATGTAGGCATAGGAAGCGATGACACATTGTTTGCAATGGTTGACGGAAAAGTTAAGTTTGAAAGAAAAGACAAGACAAGAAAACAAGTAAGTGTATATCCTTGTGAAATAGAAGCATAATAAACATAGCACCTACCAATACGGTAGGTGTTTGTATTAGTTGAGAAAGTTGGGATAGAATGTTTGTAGATATAGCTAAAATCAATGTTAAGGCAGGCAATGGCGGGAACGGCAGCGTTGCGTTCAGACGCGAAAAGTACATACCTATGGGCGGACCGGCCGGCGGTGACGGTGGCGACGGGGGAAGTATAATATTGGTTGCCGACGAAGGTCTGAGAACATTGATGGATTTCAGATATAAAAGACACTATCAGGCAGAAAACGGCCAGGATGGAAGAGGAAAAAAGCAATATGGCTCTGACGGAAAGGATCTTGTGCTGAGAGTGCCTATCGGTACCTTGGTGAAAGACGAAGAGACAGGCATTGTTATGGCTGATTTGAAGAACCACGAGCAGTCATATGTTGTTGCAAAAGGCGGACACGGCGGAAAGGGAAATGCGAAATTTGCAAATGCCATAAGACGTACGCCGCGCTTTGCGGAGCCGGGAACTAAGGGTGAAGGCAGAGAAATAATACTCGAGCTCAAGCTTTTAGCTGACGTGGGATTGATAGGTTTTCCTAACGTAGGAAAATCAACCATATTAGCATCAATAACAAGTGCCAAGCCTAAGATAGCGAATTATCATTTTACAACGCTGAAGCCTAATTTAGGGGTTGTAAGCATCGGAGAAGGACACAGCTATGCAATGGCGGATATTCCCGGATTGATTGAAGGCGCATCTGAAGGTGCCGGTCTGGGACTTGAGTTTTTAAGGCATGTGGAAAGGACAAAGCTTCTTTTGCATGTAATTGACGCATCAGGTCAGGAAGACAGAGATCCAATTGAGGATTTCTATAAAATAAACGATGAATTAAAGCAATACAGCGAAAAGCTTTCAGAAAAAGAACAAATAATAGTCCTAAACAAAATGGACTTGCCTCAGTCTCAGGAAAACCTGGAAAGAATTAAAGAAAAGTTTTCTTCCGACTATGAGATTATTGAGGTTTCTGCGGCAACAGGCGAAGGTCTTGATGCTCTTAAGAAAAGAGCATATGAGAGACTACTGCAGATTGAAGAAGAAATCGACTTTGTTAACGAAGAAGAGATTGAAAACTTCTTTGACAGAAAAGCGAGAGACACAATCGCTGTTTCCAAGGAAGAGGATTATTATCTGGCAGATGGAGACTTTTTGGAAAGGCTTGTTGCATCAACAAACTTTGATGATTTTGAGTCATTCAGTAATTTCCAGAAAGTTCTTATTGATAAGGGCGTTATAGAAAAGCTGAGAGAGCTTGGAGCGAAAGAAGGAGACCTTATAAGTGTATGCGGAGTTGAATTCGATTTCGTAGACTAAGGTCTGAGGAGGATTAATGCTTACAGGAAAGCAAAGAAGTTATTTGAAAACTATGGCGAATGGTTTGGAAACAATAATGCAGATAGGCAAGGGCGGCGTAACAGAAAATGTTATAAAGCAAATTGATGAAGCATTGGAGGCCAGAGAATTGATTAAGATAAAGCTGTTGAACAACAGCATGCTCGAAGCAAAAGAGACGGCAAATGAAATTGCCGAGGCTGTAAGAGCAGAATATGTTCAAAGCATAGGCGGAAGGTTTGTGCTATACAGAGAATCCGAAGAAAAAAAGATAAACCTGCCAAAATAAGAGGTAAAGCCCTATTAGTGATTTCATTAATAGGGCTTGCGTGTTTTTTGATAAGTTTGAAAAAGGTGTTTATAATATGAATACAACAATGAACTTGTAATATATAATACTAAAAATATATTTATGCAATAAAATATAGTATGTATTAATAAACAAAAATAATCGTATATATAAGGAGAAAAAAATGAAAAAAGGAAGGATCTTCATTATATTATGTTTAATGACACTTATATCAATGGGATGCAGTCAGGAAAAAAGTGTTCAAAATGATAATGTGATAATAGACAGCTACGAGAAAAATACAGCAGAAGAAATGGCTGAGCAAGACAATCAGCTTGAAAGCGACGCAGGTATGCATGCGTTCTATTATGCTGATGCCATTTTATGCTTAGGTATAAATAAAGATGATGGTTACGAATCTGTTATAAGTAAATTAAGAAGACCTTATCATGAAAATTCAGAATCCACACCTCCTTCACTTGTTTGTTTATTAGAGCATAAAACATATGCAGAGATTTTCTTTAACGAAGAAACCGGCAAGGTATCTTATATTTCTTATTACAAGGAAGAGTGAAATATAATCCATAATTAAAATAGGAGAAAGAAAAATAATGAAAAATAC
>DNNV01000018.1:0-3666 GCA_003497505.1 Clostridiales bacterium
TAAACACCTCAATAGCTAATTATAGCTTATTATATGCACGAATTATTAAAAGGCTATAGCTTTGTCAATTTGGGTCAGCAATATAAATATCAATATATTATTGACTATTTCCACAAATTAGAGTAATATCTTCTTACAAATTTTTACGGGAGACGGTTATGGATGGTAAAAAGGTTAGAGAAGTGCGCAAGCTTAAGGGTATGACAATAGAAGAACTTTCTTATAAATCAGGCTTTACCTCAAGCTACATATCACAGGTAGAAAGGAACTTGATTGAACCGTCATTGACTGCACTTGATAAAATCTGCAAGGGTTTGAATATTTCGCCATATTATTTTTTTGATGATGGAAGCAATGTTATTGTCACAAAAAAGGAAGACAGGCAAAAATTAACAATGCCCGGAAAAGATAATGAGTACGAATATTTGGTTCCTATAAGCGAAGAATATAAAAGTAAGGTGAAAATGCGAATTTACAAATATATTCTTAATCCGGGAACATGGGACAGCGATAAATTTTCCATAATAGATTCTGATAAATGTGTAATAATAACAAAAGGAAAATTAATAGTCAATTTTGCTGAATACAATGAAATAATTGAGGAAGGTGACAGTATTTATATATGCTCTAATATTCCTCACAAATTGTTTAATCCTTCAGACGAGAAAGTTGAAATGATATGTGTCGTTTCGTCCGGAGAATATTGAAGATTGTGTAAAAGAGGAGAAACATGGAAAAGAAATTTGAAGAAATCAAAGAAGAATTTATGAATGCGAGCCTGGATGAAAAAATAAAAATATATACCCATGCTCAAGGTCTTACTGTAGAGCAGTTTAAAGAGCTGCTTGCATATTTCCCCATAAAGCATCTCGATAAGCTTGAGGAAGCAGTAAACGGTATTTAAAGGTATAAAATCACCTCTATTGGAAATAATTTCATTGAGGTGATTTTTTTATGATTGAAAATAGCAAAGATATTAAAAAGAAATTTATATCTGAGGATTTGGGAACGAGAAATTACTACGGATACAGGACGGATCTGGTGTTATCCAAGATAATGCTGAGCTTATTAACCTTTCTTGCAGTCTTTATTTTTACCGAGGATATGATTTTTTCTGCTCTGATTGCGTCGGAGGTATTTTTTATTTACACTCTGATAAATAAATATGGTGTTGAAAAAAAGAATAGAAACGGCAAAGAAAAATTATTATCAAGGATGAAAAAAGAGCATTTTAAAGCCAGGGTTGACGAAATGAATACGGATGCTTTTGAAATGCTAGTGGGTTTTCTGTTCGAAAAAAAAGGGTGCAAAGGTATAGTCAAAAAAGGAAGAAGGATGTTTTTAGCAGAAAAGGACGGAATTATTGAATGCATCAAGGTATATAAGCTTTATGACAACATGGAGCTTGAAAAGACAGATATAAGAAGCTTAGTTGTATTTATGCGGCAAAACAGTATAAGAACTGCACATATTGTATCAACCGCTCCCTTGAGCGAGCAGGCTTCAGAATTTTTAGAGAAATATAAAGGAAAGATAAATACAGAAATCATCGGTATGGAGGAATTATTCCATATGGCTGAAGAATCCGGCATACTTCCCGGAAATAAGCATTTCTACAATAAAATTAATGAAGGTAAGTATATTAAGAAAAAGAAAGTGCATCTGAAAAAGAATGTATTTGACAATAAAAAAACATTTATGTATATTGCGTCAGCCATCTTCTTCTATGTTACTTCTACATTGATGCCGGGTAATTATCTCGCAAAGTATGTATCTCTTTACTTCATACTGCTGACATGCATCAGCTGCTTTTATTTTCTGTGGATGAGGTATATTTCCAGCAGCTTGAAAAATTAACCTTAATATTCTAAAAAAATGAATTTAACCATTGATTAAATTTCTCATGTATATTATAATTTTTTTGAAATATAAAATACGGAGGAAAATAAATAATGAACTTTCAATGTACAGTTGGTTTATCAAACAAACATGTTCACTTAAGCAAGGAGCATATTAATATATTATTCGGTGAAGGACATGAGCTTACACCTTTTAAAGATTTAAGTCAGCCCGGTCAATATGCCTGTGAAGAAAAGGTAGACATGGTTGGACCAAAAAGAACTATCCCTGGAGTAAGAATTCTAGGACCTGCAAGAAAGGAATCACAGGTTGAAATTGCTCTTTCCGACGGCTTTACACTGGGGCTTAAGGAAGTGCCTGTAAGAGATTCAGGAAATCTTGAGGGAACTCCGGGAATCAAGCTTGTGGGACCATGCGGAGAGGTTGAACTGTCAAGAGGAGTTATTGCTGCAGCAAGACACATTCATATGCATACTTCAGATGCTGAAAAGTACGGCCTGAAGGACAAACAGCTCGTTAAGGTTAAGGTTGGAGGACCGAGAGGATTAATATTTGAAAATGTATTGATCAGAGCACATGAAACATTCGCATTGGATATGCACCTGGATGTTGAAGAAGGAAATGCTGCGGGATTAGCAAACGGTGATGTTGTAGAGGTTATTACAGAGTAATTTACAATAAAAAGCAGAAGCGTAAGCTTCTGTTTTTATATAGCGGAATACGGAGGAAAAATGGATTTTTTGCCAATAAACACAGATGATATGAAAAAAAGAGGATGGGAACAATGTGATTTTATTTTTGTCACAGGAGATGCATATGTCGACCATTCTTCTTTCGGAGCGGCTATTTTATCGAGACTTCTGGAACGGTACGGATACAAGGTGGGTATTATTGCACAGCCGAACTGGAAGGATATCAATTCATTCAAGAAGCTGGGAGAGCCTCGGTTGGGATTCCTGGTGAACTCAGGGAATATTGATTCAATGGTAAATCACTATACCACGTCCAAGAAAAAAAGGAATACAGACGCATATTCACCGGGAGGCAAAGCAAACATGCGGCCCGACAGAGCAGTCAGTGTATATTCCAACCGTATAAGAGAGGCCTATAGGAATTCGCCGATTATTATCGGCGGAATTGAAGCAAGCCTGAGGCGTTTAAGCCACTATGACTATTGGAGCGACAGTGTAAAAAGATCAGTGCTAATGGACTCGGGTGCGGATTTATTGGTTTATGGCATGGGAGAAAAAGCAATTGTTCAGATTGCCGAGGCTCTTGAATCAGGCATACCTGTCAATGAAGTCACTTTTGTCAACGGTACCGTATACAAGACAAAGGACAGAGAGAGACCCTATAACCCCATATTCCTGCCTGCCTATGATGAGGTTGCTTCGTCAAAGAAAAAATATTCGGAAAGCTTTAAAATACAATACGAAAACACAGATGCCATAATTGGGAAAACACTGGTGGAGCAGTATGATACGGTGTTTGTTGTCCAGAATCCTCCTATGGAACCTCTGACAATGCAGGAGCTTGATGACATATATGATTTGGACTACATGATGGATTATCATCCTGTATACAAAAGCTCCGGAGGAATTCCTGCATTAAAGGAAATAAAATTCAGCATAACAAGTGTAAGAGGCTGTTTCGGCGGATGTAATTTCTGTGCTTTGACCTACCATCAAGGAAGAGTGGTCCAGGGGCGGAGCCATGAGTCCATACTTAAAGAAGTTGATGGAATGAAAAAGGATAAAGAGTTTAAGGGATATATACATGATGTGGGAGGGCCTACAGCAAATTTCA
>DNNV01000018.1:3726-10205 GCA_003497505.1 Clostridiales bacterium
TTTCAGGTTCAGGGCATGCAGCAAACAGGAAAAGCATGGCGTGTGCAAGGACAGAGAGTGCATGACGCCGTCAAAATGCAGGAATCTTCAGGTTGATCACAGTGATTATATTGAGCTTCTCAGAAAAATAAGGAAAGTTGAAGGGGTTAAAAAGGTCTTTGTTCGTTCCGGAATAAGATACGACTATGCAATATATGACAGCAGCGATGAATTCATAAATGAATTATGCCACCATCATGTCAGCGGCCAGCTCAGGACAGCGCCTGAGCATGTATCGGAACATGTATTAAAATTAATGGGCAAGCCTTCAATAAGCACATATAATCAATTTGTAAAGAAATTTTATAATGTTAACAAAAAAATAAACAAAGAGCAGTATATTGTGCCATACTTCATTTCTTCTCATCCGGGCTCAAGGCTGAAGGACGCCATAGAGCTTGCGGAATATATAAGGGATATGGGTCACATACCGGAACAGGTTCAGGATTTTTATCCCACGCCGGGAACATTGTCCACCTGCATGTATTATACGGGGTTTAATCCTTTGACGGGAGAGGAAGTCTATGTTCCCAAAAGCAGTGAAGAAAAAAGAATGCAAAGAGCGCTTCTTCAGTATAATAAAAAGGAAAACTATGACATAGTATTAAAAGCGCTGGAAAAAGAAAACAGGTATGACCTAGTGGGATATGGTCCCAAATGTCTTATAAAACCAAGAAAATTGTAAAGTTATATCGATTAATTTTAAGCGTTTTTTAATAATTAACTTATTGCAAAATCTTTCATAGTAAGTTAATATTAAATATGAAATATAAAAATAGAGGTACTAAATGAACAGAAAAATCAGACGCAGAAGAAAAAGAATAAGGTTGCTGTCCATAGGCTTGCTGATTATCGCATGTATTTTTGCGGCTTCCTTTGCTACCGGGAAAATAGGCGGTAACGATAAGGGACCTGGAGATATTATCGGGACAGATAAGGAACAGGGTAAAAATACGGAATCCTCTAAGCCCGGCGAACCTAAAAAACCCGAAATTAAAGAAAATATAACTGTGAATTTAAAGGCCACCGGAGATATTATGTTTCATCCGTCGCAGCTTGACGGAGCATATGACCCGGCAACAAAGACATATGATTTCAGGAACAGCTTCAAGGCGGTTAAGGAATTGTTTTTAAATGCAGATATAGCAATAGGCAATTTCGAAGGAACAACAGCAGGCAACAGCGTTTATGCATACCAGGGATATCCGTTGTTCAACGCTCCTGATGAAGTGCTGGATTCAATCAAGGAAGCGGGATTTGATGTTTTATCAACTGTAAACAACCACTGTCTTGATACAAGGAAGGCAGGAGTTATCAGAACAATAGAACAGATAAAAGCAAGAGGCATGGATACGGTTGGAACATACGTGAGCAAGCCTGAAACAAGGGTTCTCATAAAGGATGTAAAGGGAATAAAGATTGCGTTTTTAGCATACACGGAGATGGTAAACGGACTTGAATCCACTATGAACCCTGAAGATCTTGATTCAATGATAAATATTATAAACGAAGAAAAAATATTTGAAGATATTGCTTATGCAAAGAGAAAAAATGCCGATATAATAATTGCAAGTATGCATTGGGGTGATGAATATGCCCGAGTGCAGGCAGGCAGACAGGAAGTGCTGGCAGATAAATTGCTTTCTGCAGGAGTCGATGTAATTCTGGGAAGCCATCCGCACGTGATACAGCCGGCACAAAGGCTGGAATACGACGGAAAAACAAAGTATGTGATATACTCTATGGGGAACTTCATATCCAACCAGAGAATAGAAACTTTGGTGCCTTACGGAATCGGAGAGGAAATTTCCAAGTATACGGAGGATGGAGTAATAGTTGATATCAATATTGAGAAAAACGGTGAAACAGGAGAGGTAACAATAAAAGATGTGGGATACATACCTCTTTGGGTATACAAGGGAACAACAGCGGACGGAAACACCGAGCATGTTGTGTATCCCATCATGGAATATATTGAAAGCAGTGACATAAACGACAAAGCAAAAGCAAGAATGCAGAGATCATTAAACGATACTGCAATGCAGATGAAAGTATTGCAGGGGAGTTCGGCAGAGTAATCAGAAATAAAATCGGGGATGTGGCGGTATGGAACAGGTTAAATTAATTTTTGCGAACATTGGAATAAACAGCATAGTGGACATAGGAATCGTATACTATGTGCTATATCATGGATACTTACTTATTCGTGACATGAGGGCAAAACAGCTTGTTAAGGGTATTGTTCTTTTAATTGCGCTTATTCCAATATCAGATTTATTTGAACTTCATATGGTGAAATATATTTTGAACCATACGTTTCAGGTAGGGGTTATAGCTCTGGTGGTTGTATTTCAGCCTGAAATCAGAAGAGCACTGGAGTACATAGGAAGAACCTCGTTCTCACTGTCAAATCTTGAAAAAAATGCTCAGACATCCGCACAGGTTATAAAAGAAATTGTTTCGGCAACATCGTCCCTGGCAAGGCAGAAGATAGGTGCATTGATTATATTTGAACAAAAAATAGGACTTACTGATATTTCTGAGAGCGGGACAAAGCTTAATGCAAATATTTCAAGTGGATTGCTGATAAATATATTTATTCCCAATACTCCGCTGCACGACGGTGCTGTAATAATTAAAGACTATACAATAATGGCGGCAGGATGCTTCCTGCCATTGACTGAAAACAACCTTCTCTCAAAGGACATAGGCACAAGACACAGAGCTGCAATAGGAATGACGGAAAAATCTGATGCCGTTGCACTGATTGTATCCGAGGAAACCGGATATATCTCATATGCTGTTGAGGGAAGACTTTACCGAAATGTTCAGATAGAGGAGCTTGAATACCTTCTGTCCGGAATTTATATGGATAACGACAAGGTAAATTTGTTTGATAAATGGAGAAGCAGAAATGAAGATAAAAAACGATAAAATATTAGTGCAGGCGGCCTGTATTGTAGTTTCTGTAGCATTTTGGGTATTTGTGATGTTCCAGCCTGATTTGATGAAAAATGAAACAATTGCGAATATTCCTGTTACCATTAGAAATCTCAGTGCTCTGGAAAATGCAAATCTTATTCTGATGAATTCAGATAAAGATCATTTTACGGTAAATGTCAGGGTTCAAGGTACTATTGCACAAATAAGCAAGTTGAGCAAAAGCGATTTTTCAGCATATATAGATGTGCTTGGATTTTCAGAGGGAATAACAAATGCTAAAGTTGAGGTGTCCGGTCCGAGCAGCGTCTCAATTGTAAGCAGCAGCCCGTACCAGATAGCATGCAACGTTGAGGGGATAATATCAAAGGTAATGGATGTAGATATCCAATATGAAGGGAATGAAGCGACCGGCTACTACAGGGCTCTTCCTCTGTCAAATCCGTCTTCAGTTAAAATTACGGGACCGAGAAGTGTTGTTAATGCGGCTTCCAAGGCAGTGGCTACAGTCAATATAAGTGAAGTGGCAGACACTGTAGTGAAGACTGTTCCCGTAAGGGTATATGACGGTACAGATGCGGAGATATTCATGTCTGCTCCCATTGACAATGTGGAGGTTACTGTGCCTGTATATCCAACAAAGTATGTGGAGATTATTCCTGATGTGACAGGTGTGCCCGAGGAAGGCTACCAGCTTTCTGATGTGACCGTAAAACCGGATAAGGTGAGAATAGCTGCGAGAAAGGACATATTGGATACAGTTAAGGAATTGAAACTTAGTCAGCTGGATATTTCAGGTGCATTCAACAATATACTTTCTCCAAGAGAAATTTTGGGGACAGATGGATTGATAATTTTAGATCTAAAAACTGATCCAGTGGTAAATGCAGTTGTGGAAAAAATCACGGAGAAAGAGTTTATATTCAAGGCATCGGAAATCAGATTCGATAATCTTAAGGAGGGTCTGAAAGCCATAGTGTCAGAGCCTGAAACTGAAGTTTCAGTAATTGTAACCGGAGGTGCCGGTGTTATAAATAAGCTTGCCAAGGGTGATTTGATTCTCAGCTCCGATGTAACGGGAGCGGATATTGGAGTGCATGATTTCAAAATACAGTGTGTTACTGACGCAAAGCTGAACAACATAGCTATGACACATGAAAATATAATAGTTGAAATAACAGAAGCGTCAGAAGAAGGCGCTGCAACTGACGAAGTGCAGGAATAAATATGAAAAATATGAATATTGAAATGAACACAATGGATTATCAGGGAATGCTGGAGGCTGTGCTGCTGGCAACGCAGGATGCAATAAGCGTTGTAAACGAAAAGGGCGAGCATGTACTTGTAAATCCGGCGTACACGAAGATAACAGGCCTCGAATATGAGGAAGTAATAGGCAAAAATGCCCTCTATGACATTGAAGAGGGCGAAAGCCTTCATCTTAAGGTTCTTTCAACAAAAAAACCGGTTGAAAATACAAAGCTTAAAATACGCCCCAGCGGTAAGACGGTTGTGGCCCAGGCCGCACCCATAATTGTGAACGGCGTTTTTAAGGGAAGTGTTGCAGTTCTTCACGATATGTCGGGAATAAAGGACCTGACCGACAAGCTGAATAAAGCGGAAAAAAAGTTGAGAGAGCTGACTTATAAATACAAGCCTGAGGACATAATAGGCAAGTCCGAAGCAATAGCAGAAGTGCGTAAAATGATTGAAAAGGCAGCAAAAGTTCCTGCTACAGTTCTTTTAAAAGGTGAAAGCGGAACGGGAAAGGAGTTGTTTGCCAATTCAATTCACGCTCAGAGCAGGAGGAGTGAAAACAATTTCATAAGAGTTAACTGTGCGGCTCTCTCAGATTCACTGTTGGAGAGCGAGCTTTTCGGATATGAAGAAGGATCGTTTACGGGAGCGCTGAAGGGCGGCAGGAAGGGATTGTTTGAAGAGGCTGACAAGGGAACAATATTCCTTGATGAAATATCTGAAATAAGCATGAATACTCAGGCGAAGCTTCTCAGGGTCCTGCAGGAAAAGGAAATAATGAGAGTCGGAAGCAATTATTCTATTCCTGTAGACGTAAGAATTATAACCGCAACCAACATTGATTTAATAAAAGCAGTAAGGGAAGGCAGGTTCAGGGAGGATTTGTTTTACAGGCTCAACATACTTCCCATAATGATTCCTCCTTTGAGAGAAAGAAAGGAAGACATACCCCTGCTCATAAAAAATTTCATAGCTAAATTCAATGATGAGTATGGAAGGCATATATTGAATATATCCGATGATGCTATAAATAAGCTCATTGATTATGAATGGCCGGGAAATGTAAGGGAGCTGGAAAATATAATAGGGCGCTCAATAATAAATATGAATATAAATGAGCGTGTGATTCAGGCAGAGCATCTTCCTCAGCTTCTGGCGGGAAAGAAAAATTCAAACGGAATGGAAGCAAGAGCTCAAGAAGGAGAGCTTGTAACTTTGAGTGATGTAGTTGACAGAGCTGAAACCGACTATATTAAAAATGTATATGCAAGGCTGAATAAAAATAAGACTGAAACTGCTAAAATACTGGGCATATCTCTCAGATCTCTGTATTATAAGATGGAAAAATATAAAATAAATTAACGTGCAATAATTTGCAAAAAAGTTTTCTTTGCAAATTATTGCGTGCAAAAAAATGCGAGAAAAGAAAACTAATTAAATCAGTAATAAGGTAAATGGCATCCGGACTTTGAAATATCAAGGCCTGGATTTTTTTATTGCGTGCAGCCTCAGCTGGCACGAAAATTGCTCATATTAATATGAGGTGAGAATGTGAAAAAGTTTGAAGAAATAATAGAATACGCTCGGGAACGAGCAGGAGCGGAAGGACCTAAGAAAATTGCAGTTGCGGTTGCACAGGATGAAGATGTGCTGAAAGCTGTGAAAGAAGCTGTAAATGAAAATATATGTGTACCTGTTCTTGTAGGTGACAGAGAAAAAATAACAGACATATGCGGTGAAATACAGTTTGACATAAGCGACATCGAAATAATTGACGAAAAGGATGGAACAGAAGCCTGCAGGAAAGCAGTATCTCTTGTAAGCAGCAAAAAAGCTGATATCGTCATGAAGGGCTTAATAGACACCTCAATTATTTTAAAGGCTGTTCTGGACAAGGAAATAGGCCTGAGGACAGGCAATGTATTGAGCCATGCGGCTGTTTTTTCTGTAGACACATATCACAAATTCTTCATAGTTACGGATGCTGCCATGAGCATAGCACCTGATGCCGATGAAAAAAGACAGATAATTGAGAATTCCGTAGTGCTCAGCCGTGCGTTGGGAGCAGAGATCCCAAAGGTTACTGTAATTTGTGCAAAGGAAAAAGTAAATCCCAAGATGCAGGCAACGCTGGATGCACAGGAGCTGGTGCAAATGCAGCAGGATGGAAGGATTTCGGGCTGCATAGTGGAAGGACCATATGCTCTGGACAATGCAATTTCCAGAGAAGCAAGATCGGAAGA
>DNNV01000286.1 GCA_003497505.1 Clostridiales bacterium
CAAAATAAAAGATATAATGCATTTGACGAGGAGATGGCCATTGTTACGGCAGAGGCGTATACTAATGGAGATAACTCTGTTAAGCGTCAGTTTCCAATTTGTTTTGAGGGTATGTGGAAATATACTGTTACATCCCCAGATATCAAAATAGAGAAATACCTTATCGGAATGAAAAAATTACAAGAGATTTTAGAAGCGTATAGAGCAGAGTTACAGAATGAGAATAAAGTTTTTGCGTTACTTCATACAGATACATTTATAAATAAGGTAGCTGGTTTGATAGAGGTGGCAGAAAAAGAGGAAAAAATCAAGTTATGATGACGAATTGACTTTAAGATTATATATGTTAAAGATTTTAAAACAAGGAGTGTAATGATAACATTTTTCTGATAACAAATTGATAACACCAGCTCGGATAGACCATACATAAAGGACAACAAAACCAAAGCACCCATACAAAATTGTATAGAATCAACTTTGGGTTTAGGAGTTTGAATAATTTGATAGTATTGGAAAAGTTAGTATTTATGCGGCTTCCAAGCAAATATGCTTAGGAACCGGCAACGATTTGCAACAGTTTTCTATCATTCATAGAATAAAATTATCTTAATAAAATATATAAAAACCTTACTGATTTTCAGCATAAAACTGAATATTGGTAAGGTTTTTCTTTTTCCTATTTCTTCTTTTTCATCTCTTTATTTATTTCATTGATGAGGTAATCGCTCAATTCCTGTGAAGGAACTTTTGCCAAGTGGTGGGAGGTATCAAGCTCTGGGTATTTGTGAAACCTCCTTCAATGTGAATGGCTATTACCATTTATCTGTAAAGTTTGGTAGAATAATAAGTGGTTTTGTAGTATAATGCTCAATATAGAGAGATAGACAAATCAGAAGTTGTGAGGTAACATATGGAAAAGATAAAAAGTATATGGCACAAAGATGGGTATACATTATGTTCCTTTGAAGAGGGACAAGAAGAAAAATATTATAAGGATTGTTTTACTAAAGTAGATTTAGAAGTCGACAGATTAACTGGTACATCTGAAATATTTGATCGTGATAAAATTGTGAATTATTATAATCGAATTGTGAATGATCCGAATCGATATGATTTTATGATTATAGATTCTTTGGGAAATTTTATAGGAGAAAGTGTAATTAATAACATAGATTGGGAATTAAGATCAGCAAATTTTAGAATCGTAATTTTTGATAGTAAAAATTGTTCAAAAGGGATTGGAACATGGGCAGTAGAACTAACAAGAGATTTTGCTTTTGAAAAATTAAAGTTACATCGATTAGAACTAGAGGTGTTTTCTTTTAATGTCCGTGCAAAAAAGGTATATACGAAAGCTGGATTCAAAGTTGAGGGCATTAAAAAAGATGCCATTCTGGATGGCGACTGTTATGCGGATGATATTATAATGGCTATTTTAGAAGATGAATGGAAAAAAATAAAAGGTTAAGTCACTAAAAATTCCAGCTTGTAGATATGGTACAGAAAACCATTGCTTTATTTCAGAGGACTGCTATAGTATATTTGTGCAACACATTGGCAACAGTAAATTAGTAAGCCAAAATAAATATGTATATAAGGTGAAGGCCCGCAAAGCTTATATTAGCTTGCGGGCTTTTCGCCGGGTTGCTGTTAAGGACAAGAACATTATTAACAAGTTGCTTTCAATTTGAAGGTTTGTACCATATCTTTCAGTGTTTCGGCTTGCTTATAAAGCTCTTCTATGGCAGCGGCACTTTCCTCAGATGCGGCTGAATTTGCCTGCACAACGCCGGATACCTGGACAATCCCATTGTTAATCTGGGATATGCTGGCTGATTGTCCGGCTGATGCGTCTGCAATTTCTCCGACTAGCCCGGCGACCTGTTCTATTCCGCCTACTATTTCATTGAATGCATTTGCTGTAGTTTTCGCAATTTTTGTGCCGTATTCGGCCCTTTGTATGGAATTTTCTATCATGTCCGTAGTTTCCTTGGCTGCTTCTGCTGAACGCGCCGCCAGATTTCTTACTTCTTCTGCCACGACAGCGAAGCCCTTTCCGTATTGTCCTGCTCTTGCTGCTTCCACCGCAGCGTTTAATGATAATATATTTGTTTGGAATGCAATGTCTTCAATCGCTTTTATTACCTTTGAAATGTTTGAAGAGGATACATTGATTTCATCCATTGCCTTGAGCATTTCTTCCATGTGCCTGTTGCCATCAATTGCCCCGTCTTTAACGCCATTTGCGCATGTCTTCGCTTTATCAGCATTATCCGCACTTAAATTAATCTGGCTTTTCACTTCATCTATAGTGGCAGTAAGCTCCTGAAGTGAACTTGCTTGCTGGCATGCACCCTCCGAAAGGTGTATGCTTGCATCTGATATTTGGCTTGCTCCAGTTACAACCTGCCTGGATGCATCGAATATTTGGGAAAGAATAAGGTTGTTTTTTTCTAGGATGCTGTTCAGAGCAATGCCTAAAACGTCCTTTTCTGAATTTATTTTTACATCAACGGTCAGGTCGCCGTCAGCTATTGCTTCAGCCGCCTGTG
>DNNV01000190.1:0-3978 GCA_003497505.1 Clostridiales bacterium
CAGTGACCTTATTTGAAACACCATACATTTCCTCGGAAGCAAGCCCTCTTCCGTTGAAGGACTCCAGACTGTTTTCATCTGCGCTTATCAGATTACATCTCAGCACAACCTCATCATCCTCCACATTTATACCTGATGCAAGTGCCTCCAAATACGCTCTGTTTCTCGGTATAATGCTCGAATCCACTCCAAGGACTGACAATATGCAGCTGAGACTATCAGGCTCTCTGCCCTCGACACAGTAGCTGGTCTTTTTGTGAATACCTTTTTTTACAATGCTGTCAATTGTAGGCGTGCATGCATATTCCAAGGGGGTCATTCCATGGAGCGCGTCAGTTTTTTCTTCACTGACCCCGTCTAATATAACTAATACAGATTTCATCTTATACCTGCTATTTCTCTTAGCGCCATGACGAGAAGCTTGTTTTCTTCATGTGTTTTTACTGCGATTCTGTAGTAGCTTGAGTCTAAATTTACATAGTTGGAACAACTTCTGATAAGTATTCCTCTTTTCAGTAGCTCCTCCTTCAAATCAATATCTCCCCATGTATCAGTAAGCCTGAAAAGTATGTAATTTGCATTCGAGCTATATGCTTTTATACCCATGGCTTTCAGCTCATCAAACAAGTATCTTCTCTGATCACTGACATATTCAACAGTTTTTTCAATATATCCCGCTTCAGTCAGAGCTGCTGCTCCTGCCGCCTGCGCAATAGATGATACATTCCACGGAGGTCCTGATACGTTCAGACCTTCAATAATCCTTTTATTGGATGACATGCAGTAACCAAGCCGCATGCCGGGTATTGCATATATCTTTGTAAATGCCTTTAATATAATCAGATTATCATATTTATGAAGGAAACCCGTCATACTGTACAATTCCTTGTGCGCCGAAAAGTCTAGAAAACATTCGTCAATAACCACATATATTCCCTTTTCCTTGCAGGCACATATTATTTTTTCCATTGCTGCTCTTTCAATGAGCTGACCTGTAGGATTGTTAGGATTGCACAAAAAAATAATATCTATACAATCTTGAATTTTATTAAATATATCATCCTGTATTTTAAAATCATTTTCTTCTTTCAGACAATAATAATCAACATCTGCTCCTGCTGCCACCATAGCATTTTCATATTCGCTAAACGCAGGTGCTGTAACAAGCCCTCTGGACGGCCTTAAGAAAAATGTAATTCTGAATATTGCCTCCGCTGCACCGTTAGACGGAAAAATCCAGTTTTCCGGAATATTTTCAAAAACAGATATGCTTTTTTTGAGCTCTCTCGAATTTATATCAGGATACCTGCTTGACTGTCCTATTGAATTAATTGCTGCATTTTTAACTGAATCCGGAATACCAAGTGGATTTATATTTGATGAAAAATCAAGTATACTATCCTTCCCTATCCCGGCCTTTTCAGAAGCAGTATATATGTCCGCACCGTGTATATCTGTTGACATTTGCACTCCTTAACTTATCTTACAATTATTTTTATTACTATTCCAATAAATAAACAAAGTATGGATGCAGCATTCATAAGCCTGTTAACTCTCCTTATATCCTCTGCTTCAACCTCTCTGTCAGGGTCTCCGATGGAGGGCTTTGGAACAAGCACTCCTCCATAATAATTGTCCCCGCCAAGCATGATGTTTAGTGCCCCGGCAGAAACAGCTTCCGTATGAGCCGAGTTAGGACTTTTGTGATTGTATCTGTCACGCCTGTAAATTTCAAGAGCTTTCCTGTAATCCATATTTAAAATAAAGGCAGCAGCCACCATAATATACGCGGACAGCCTTGCGGGAATATAATTGGCAACATCATCGGCTATTGCCGAAAACCTGCCCATATTTATATACCTTTTATTTTTATACCCCACCATTGAATCCAGAGTGTTGACAGCCTTGTACATAAAACCAAGGGGTGCTCCCCCAATGAGAATATATAGCATCGGGGCTATAACCCCATCAGATGTATTCTCCGCCACTGTTTCAACTGCCGCCCTGGCAATAGCACCCTCATCTAATTTATCAACATCACGTCCCACAATATAGGACAGGTTTCTCCTTGCTTCCTGCAAATTGTTATCTTTTAGGGATAAATATACCTTCATGCTTTCATCCTTCAGGCTCTTTGTAGCTAAAATATAATAGCACATTATGCTTTCCACAATTAATGCCAAGGTACCGCTTATCCTTGAAGCGATAAGCAATATAGCAAGCGGCACAATAAAGGAGGCACCAACCGCTGAAAACCACAAAATCATGCCGGCTTTTCTCTCATCCTCTTCGTTTCTGCAGCCTCTTCTCAAATTTCTCTCCATAAAAGAGATAAAATTTCCTATAAGTCTCACGGGATGGGGAAACCCCTGCGGGTCACCTATAATCATATCAATTCCATAACCTAATATCAGAGGCAGCATGATTCTTCTCCGTAACATATACATTTTTTAATGAAGTTTTCAGCAAATTTAGTATTTCCCAGCAAATTTATGTGTGGGTAACCCATAAACTTTGTTTCATCCGCAATTATACAGCTGCGTGAAGATTCAGAACCGGGTTTTTCGGCAATAAAAGAATCTCCCTGATTAGTGCTGTTGCTGTAGTGGAACTCATGTCCGCAGATAGATTCACCTTTTCCGCACATTAAATTATCTGTCTTTGCAGTCAGTCTTACATATCCAAAATTATTAAGCCTTTTTGTCATGAAGCTCTCGCCATGCTCAACGCCTGTAAGTTCATAAACCATTTCACCATCCCTGAAGCCTTCAAGCAGGTACATGTAGCCTCCACACTCGGCATATACGGGCATACCGGCATCTGCCTTTTCTTTTATATCCTCAAGAAGTGATTTGTTTTCAGACAGCTTTTCCATGTACAGCTCTGGATATCCTCCTCCTATGTACAAGCCGCAGACATCAGGAAGCTTTTTATCCCTTATAGGGCTGAAGCTTATGAGTTCTGCACCCATTTGTTCCAATAAGTCAAGACTGTCCTGATAATAAAAGCAAAATGCTTCGTCCTTTGCGACAGCAATTTTAGTTTTCCCCATGTGCTTGATAATAGGCTCATGATATTCAAGATAATCTGCTTCCGAGGCCAGCTTGTACAATCCTTCAATGTCGATTGTTTCAGCGGCAGTTTTTCCGAGAATTGTTACTTTTTGCTCCAAGTCCTCAATTTCCTCTGTCGTAATCAGGCCTAAATGCCTACTTTTCAGCATACACTCTTCAATGTGAGGCATATGGCCGTACACCTTAACATCCGTGTTTCCTTCAATTATATTTTTATAATACCCATACATGTGTTCCGAAACATTGTTTAAAATAACGCCTCTTATATTGCTGTTTTCTCTGAAATTCCTGAACCCTTCTATAACCGCACATACGGAAACAGCCATTCCTTTGCAGTCCAGAACAAGGACAACAGGGCAGCCAAGAAGTCCTGCAAGCTCATAAGAGCTGGATAATGTTCCGGAACCAATTCCGTCATAATATCCCATTACTCCTTCAATTATTGAAATATCAGCATCCTTGCTGTTTTTTCCTATTATGTACCTACAGTTGTTGTCCCCCAGCATAAATTTATCCAGATTTCTTGATGGTACCTTTATAACCTTTCTGTGGAACATTGGGTCAATATAGTCCGGTCCCGACTTGTATGCAGCTGCATTGTATTCTTTATCCGCAAATGCCTTAAGAAGCGCCGTCGTAACGGTTGTCTTTCCGCTTCCGCTGGATACAGCGGATATCATAATTCTGGGTATACTTAATTTAATTCGAATCACATCCAATTCCAAAAATTATTGAAGCCTCCACTATGGGAGGCTTTTGCACAAATAAATCAGACAGTCCTCCCGACAGTCCTATATAAAAAACTGGCAGGTTTCCTGACTTTCGGATCATCTAAAACTCGCCTTCCCATTTTCACAGTGGCTATGAGCTTTATCACCTTTCACAGTAGCGGGGGCTGTAACAG
>DNNV01000190.1:4171-4714 GCA_003497505.1 Clostridiales bacterium
CAGTAGCGGGGGCTGTAACAGCTTTTACTGTTTTCCCTATTAAAACAATTGTTACCAAGTTTATATTTAAGATAATTCATTATATCGGAACCATAGTTGAATGTCAATTAAAGGTCATACATTTTTGTAATTATTGGGCTAAGCCTTTCATAAGCTTATATTAGAAAAGAAACCCGGAGGTAATGATGGAAAAAATTTTTAAAAGAGTAAACATAGTATTCTCATTAGCATTGGCATTCGTAATGCTATTGTCACTATTTTCATATATGAGCAAGACCACAGAGACAATTGACGCATCAGGAAAAGAACAGGTCAAAAAAATAAAAGTTCTCATAGACCCCGGGCACGGAGGCATGGATCAGGGTGCAAGCGGCGATGCAGGAATAGGAGAAGCTCCCATCAATCTCGCAATTTCGGAAAAACTCATGAAATTTCTTGAAGGAAGCGGATTTGATGTGGAAATGACGCGCTACAAGGATGAGGGGCTGTACTCTTTAAAATCTAAAACCATAAGGGCAAAGAAAAATGAAGATTTGACAAACA
>DNNV01000068.1 GCA_003497505.1 Clostridiales bacterium
AAGGATACATTCGGAGAATCGGGAAAACCGGCTGATTTGTTGAAAAAGTACAATCTCACGGCAGATGATGTTGTAAAGGCATGCAAAGAAGTGATTGAACTGAAAAAATAATAAAATATAACAATACTGAAAGGCTGCAAGTGCAGCCTTTTATCGTTAATAAATTTCTTGGAAAATAAGTTGAAATTGTGATAATTTTTTTAATATTTTATATTGACAATGCTATGTTGCCAAGGTATAATAACTAATTTGACATTTGTTGCTGAATGGTGTATACTAAACATAAGGAGGTAGCATAATGTTTAATTTAGGTGATAAGGTAGTGTATCCAATGCATGGGGCCGGTGTTATCGAAACAGTGGAGCAAAAGGAAATACTGGGGGAAATAAAAAGCTACTACGTGCTTAAGATGCCGGTAGGTGAAATGAAACTGATGATACCTGTGGACAATGTTAACAACATAGGGCTCAGAAATGTAATCAAAGAGGAAGCTGTTGAGAGAGTATATGACATATTAAGGCAGAGCGCAGTATTGAATGACTCAAACTGGAACAAAAGATTTCGCGATAATATGATTAAGATGAAGACCGGAGATATATTTGAAGTTGCGCAGGTTGTCAGAGATTTGACATACAGAGACAGAGAGCGAGGTTTGTCAACAGGAGAGAAAAAAATGCTTGTCAGCGCGAAACAGATGCTAATCAGCGAAATTGCATTATCTACAAACAAAGATGGCAAAGGAATACAGGAATTTTTGGACAATATTATTAACGAGGATGCACTGAAGCAATAGTTAAAGACAATGCTTCAGTGCATATTGCTTTAAAATTAAGGCAAATTTAATAATAATTAAATATAATTTAGACAAAATAGTATAGCCAAATAACAAAAAATGTGTTACATTTAATAATGTAGAAATATATGGGTATACTGATAAGGAGGTGAGTAAATGATAGATAAAATTGTAAAAGCGGTAATTACTGCCGTTGGAGCATTGCTGGGTGCTTTTACGGGAGTGTTGTTAAACCAAAACGATCTTCTTAAATTTACAGGTTTTCAAAACATTTTAGCAATTATTGGTATCAGCATAGTCTTTGGAATTATATTTTTTCTTTTATCAACTAAAATCAAAAAGGTTGGTCTTGGTATTGTCGGAGCGTTTGAGAGAGAACTTCTCAAATTTTCTACATCAGATATTATTTGGGGTGCAATGGGGCTCATAGTGGGATTTATTATAGCATTCCTCATAAGTCAGCCATTCTCGGATATTAAGTATGTGGGAACAATTGTTTCGATTTTGTCATATTTGATGTTTGGTTATTTGGGGATAAAAATTTCCACAAGGAAGAAAGACGATGTCATCTTCCCGCAAATAAATCTTAAAAAAAGCGGCACAATGAAAAAAGACAAAAATGCAAAGAAAGAAATGATTTCTCCAAAGATTCTTGATACTAGCGTAATTATTGACGGAAGAATCTCAGACATATGCAAGACTGGATTTGTAGAAGGAACACTGGTAATACCTGAATTTGTACTTAAGGAGCTGAGGCATATAGCAGATTCCTCAGACAGTCTGAAAAGAAACAGGGGCAGAAGGGGTCTTGATATACTGAACTTGCTTCAGAAGGACGATGATGTAAATGTAGTGATTGAATCAAAAGACTACGGAGACAATATTGAAGTTGATGTAAAGCTTCTCAAACTTGCAAAGGAGCTTGGGGGAAAGGTTTTAACAAATGACTTCAATTTGAACAAGGTTGCCGAATTCCAGGGAGTAGATGTCCTGAACATAAACGAGCTGGCAAATGCGGTTAAGCCTGTAGTTCTCCCCGGAGAAGAAATGACGGTAATGGTTGTGAAGGACGGGAAGGAATCGGGTCAGGGTCTGGCCTATCTGGATGACGGCACAATGATTGTTGTTGAAGGTGGTAAAAAGTGTATAGGAGATTCTGTTGTGGTTACGGTGACCAGCGTACTCCAGACTGCAGCAGGAAGAATGATTTTTGCGAAACTGAAAAATGTAATAAACAAAGCTGTATAATTGCTGAAAATGTAAAGCGCCCAAATTTTGGGCGCTTTAATTTTGGCATAAAATATTCTGCCATGGAAACACTAAATATAATTATGATTTTGAGGTGGAAATAAAAATGGTTATAGTGGCTATAAGAGCTGTTATTTTGTACAGTATCCTGCTCGTTTCGATGAGAATTATGGGAAAGGGTGAGCTTGGAGAGCTGCAGCCTTTTGATCTGGTGGTTTCCCTTATGCTTGCAGAGCTTGCGGTAATGCCCATGGAGGACTTGGGGGCACCGCTTATACACGGTTTTATGGCAACAGCAACCATAATGTTTCTGCAGTGTCTTATATCGTATATCACCCTGAAGAGTAACGGCGCGCGAAAAGTTATATGCGGCACTCCCACCATAATACTGGATCATGGACAGTTTAATACTAAGGCCATGAACAAATTGAGGATTAATGTAAATGATGTACTGGGTCAGATGAGGCTTAAGGGGTACTGCAATATAGAGGAAATAGATTATCTGATACTTGAGACAAACGGAGAAATGAGCGTAATTGCTCCCGATGCTCCTCCGGGAACAAAGTGCAAGAGAATTCCCATAGCAACTATATTGGATGGTCAGGTAATGCATAACAATTTCAGCAAGTACACTATATCTTATGAGGATTTCGAAAAAGAACTTAAGAAAAAGAAGCTGAAGCCGAAACAGGTTTTATACGGCTTTGTTGACGAAGATGAAAAATTTATTTTTTATGAGAGGTAGTTATGAGAATGGTAGTTATATCTTTGACAGTGATGCTTTTGCTGATATCTCTATGGGTTTGGTTTCATTATACATCGGTTGAACCTACAACAAATTACTACTATGAAGAGCTTGATGCAATGTCCGAATTGATTAAGAAAGAACAGTGGCAAAAAGCCGAGGATGACATGCTTCACTACAGCGAAAAATGGGATGATACAAGAAATTTGTGGATTTATTTCATTAACCAGAATGATATAGACAATATAGATTC
>DNNV01000188.1 GCA_003497505.1 Clostridiales bacterium
AAGCATGTGTTCAATAAAATGAGACAATCCGTTTGTCTCTTCAGTTTCATTGTTGGAGCCTACATTGACCCAAATTCCTATGGAAGCCGATTTGACATAATCTATTTTTTCCGTCACTATTCTTACGCCGTTGTCTAATGTAAATTTATTTATCATTTTTCCTCCGTGATTGCCTATCCACTACCAAAACATCCGTACCCTGAAGGTGCTGCATCTTGCGGTTATAAGCAATATTATAATAACTGCAACTAGAATTACTATTATGAGCCTTTTAAAGAAGGCTATGTCATTGCAAAAAAATTTCATAAAAATCCCCCTTGATTATATGTATTAATAAAAGGGTCTATTTATGATATACAATATTATATTTATATTATCAAACTTTCATATAAATTACAACAAATTAATTTGCGGAATAATGCTGCTTACTTGCTCAGCTATTGTTATTGTTATTATTAATTGTAAATTGTTAAATTTTCATAGCCCAAATCCTTGTAGGTGAATATAAAATGATAGGGCTCTCCGTTATAAGCATAGTAGGTCTCAATGAAATCCTCATAGAAATAAAATCTCTCCTGATCAGGCTCATATGTGTCGGCAGCCCCGGTATACATATAATCTCTTCTGATTATATCCCTCATTGCTTCCTTGTAATCAAAGCCCTCCACAAACAAATCCTCAAGTTTCAGCTTCATATTTTTGTTCAGGTCATAATTGAAATTTCGGATATTTTCATTGGTTTCTCCATTCTCCACCGAGTTTTCATAAACCCTGCCGCTTAAGTATCCACCTGCGTTCATAAAAATATGTACATCGTGGTGCAGCTCCCCATAATAGGTTCCCGGATGCTCCACTGAAAATGCTTTTGCTCTTTCTCTGAAGCCGTCAACATCAAGGGTGCTCCTGCACATTTCATTGAGTTTTCTCTCAATCTCCCCATTGCCTATATTGGTGAATTTCCCCTCTGAAATCATGATATAGCTGTTATCATTATATTCATCTAAAAAGTTATCACGAACATAGGCAATTCTGTTGGGAAGATGTTTTTTAACGCCTGTGTTTTCAAAAATATTGATATTTTCATCATAAAACCTGTCAAAGACAGCAAGCTCCCCCTCTATCTCCCTGATTGGTATATATATAAATGTCGGATAGCCAAAATATATGAACTCGTCATTTTTTTCGTCCATCATAATATAAATGCCGCTTGTATCAAAGTAAAATGTCTGTCCATCTCTGATTCCCTGAAAAGGTCTGCTTAAATAATGTGAATTCGGGTCATCCATGTTGTTTTTGATTATGTACATCGACACATATTCATTGATTATTTTTTTATAGTCGACGCCATTCCTAAACAAATCCTTAAGCTCTAACTTTTTTCCTGTATTCAAATCATACCCCGAATACCAATATCCATTTGACTCATCCATATAATAGCCGTTCTCATCAAGGCAGGATGCATAAGCAAAGTATGACACGAACAAAACATTGTTGCAGTTGTAATTCACACTTACATTAGAGCTCATCGAATTATGCCTGAAAACCTCATTTTTCTTCTCCAGCCTTTCAATCAGGTCATTACTTACCTCATTAATGTAAAGTTCCATATTTTGCTTGATTTCTTCATTTATTTTATTTTCAATTTCCTTATCCTTCATACCGCTGATGCTGAAATAATATCTGCTGCCTGTTTCTGAATCATAGCTTCCTTCTTCAACTGTGTTTATGGTAATCCCGTTTTCATAAACAAACTGCCTTTCCTTAAATGGCAAATCAGGATTGTTTTGCTCTGTTCCCGCAGGTTCAGCGACAGCACATCCTGAAAGCAGCAGCATTAAAATTAAAGATGCAATAATTCTCCTCATAATCTACCTCACCGGAACATATCCGGCAGCTTCTGCAAGCTTCTGACCTTCGCTGGATAATGTCCATTTCAATAATTTTCTCGCACTTGAATTTTCAGGCTCTGTCTTTTTTAAAACTGCATAGTATGCGCTTGTAACAGGATATTTGTCCTTCATAATAGTTTCATTGTTTGGCTCCACGCCATCCACTTTAACAAATTTAACTGTGTCCTTAAGATACATGGTATTTGCATAGTAATAGACGGAATAGCCTATTGCACTGTCAGAATTGTCGTAGGACGCAACAGCTTCAATAAGACCTCCCATTCCTGCAGGTTTCAATTCCGTAGGTGCCTTAGCCATTGTAAGCCCCTTCATCACCTGATTTTGCATCAGTGTCTGGCTGCCCGAATTATCAGGTCTTTGATACGCTATGATTTCTTTGTCAGGTCCTCCGACCTCTTTCCAATTGGTTATTTTTCCTTGGTAGATATCCTTAATTTCCTCAAGCGACAGTCTATCTACAGGGTTGCTCTTGTTTACTAAAAATACAAAAGCCTCCTTGACCACAGGTACAACCTCGAGCTCTATTCCTTTGGCAGCTGCCATATTAAGTTCATCTTCCGACGGCTCCGTTACGAATATTACATCAGCCTTATCCTCTATCAAATTTTCATATGCATTGTGAGTGGTATTGTGCTTTATAAATTCCTTTGCTTCCTCCGCAGACATGGACAGCAGCTCTGAAGCCAGCTTTTCTGAAAGCGGAATAGTCGCGGTTGACCCATCGATTCTCGGATAATTTTCCTTTGTGAATGCCGGTCTTTCTGCTTTGTCTCCACCTGCAGAACATGAAACGGCAAGCAGTGAAACAATTAAAACGGCGATTAAATTTCTGAACATCTTCATGACGCCTCCTATGTTTATAATTTAACTATAGTACAATATTACCAAATTTCCTTATATATTACAACATACTAGTGCATATCACAGTCTCGCTCACCAAAGTATCAACTCCCTCTGGTCGCATACTTTGGGAGCTAGTTGCGGTTGACCTACCGCCATTTTTCAGAAAAAACGCCCTGAAAAATGGGGTTAGGGCATACAAAAACACGGCATTCTTCAAGCTGTCTGCTTTGAAAAATACCGTGCTGCTATCTATTGTTTTTAATGTTGTACCGCAGGCTCTTCCTGCATCAGCGACTTGAATGAAAAGCTCACATCCCTCTCATTTATCAGGCTGCTGTTTCTTATTTTAGAATATATTCTGTCCCGTACCACATCGATTCCGCCATCCTTCATATCGTGCAGAATCATAAGTATCTGACTTTGGTTCCAATATGTGAAAACATCTCCCTTCCTCAGGGAATACCTCAGAATCTCCGACAATTCTTTTGATTTCCTGCTGTTGTTGTCATTTATATTCATTATGCACAGATAATCATTTTCATCGTTTCTGAAAGATTTTCTCTTTTGCAAATTAAGCAGGAATTTAAACGAATCAATATTGCACTGCATGGCACCCAGCAGATTTTCATCCTCCAGCTCACTGCTGATGCTGTTAAAATCAGCAGGATTGTCTTCTGACACATGGTTCTGTATTTTGTTGAGCATTTCTGTAAACATCGCTGAAGGCTTGATATCCAACTCTCTCATGAGCAGTTTCATGGAGTATTCGTAATGGTTGAGGGCGTTTTTCTGCTGCCCCTGCTGCAGCATTGCTTCCATCAGGTTGATATGTATGCTTTCCTCATAAGGATCCACTAGCAATGCTTCCTCACATAATGCAACAACCGTCTCATTTTCGTTTTTTTCCTTCAATAATTCAATCAGTTTCCGGAGTGTTTTTAAATACAGTCTCTGGTAATAGTTTCTCGTAGGAACCAGCCATACCTCGTAAGCATTATCCGAAAGATACAGCCCCTTGTAGAGCTTGATAGCATTCTGGTACAGTCTTGCTGCAGATTCCGGGTTATGCTCCATGTCCATATCCCCGCGATGTATGAGTGCCTCAAATTCATCCACGTCAATTTCGGTTTTTTCACCAATCTCAAGGCAATAGTATCCGTTAACAAAATTAATCATTAAATATTCGGATTCATCTGCACCATCAGGCAAAAAAGCCTTGATAATTTTTCTCAGCCTGAATATCTGTGTGCGAAGCATATTTTTGGGATCATCAGATTCGCTTTCAGATAGCAGGTTATCTATAATCATTTCAGGCAGGAGCTTCTTGTTCCTGAATGTAATAAAATATTCAAACAGCTTATTCAGTCTGTATGTACGGCTTGATTGCTTCAGGATTGACTGGCCGTCTGATTTTATGTCAAATTCACCGAGTGTGCTTATGCTTAGTTTCATATGTACCCCCACAGTAATAGAGACTTAATACATTATATAATTTTCAACATATTTTATCAATAAAATTATTAA
>DNNV01000198.1 GCA_003497505.1 Clostridiales bacterium
TCGTTGTTGAGGGCGGAATAATAACAGATGTGGGTACCACAGATGAAGTGCTTTTAAAATATAGCACAGATGATTGCAAGGTCATAGATGCGTCAGGCAGAGCGGTGCTCCCCGGATTTATAGACTCTCATACTCACCTGATTTTTGGAGGCTACAGAGCCGACGAATTTTCATGGAGGATGAGAGGAGATACCTACATGTCCATAATGGAGCGAGGTGGAGGAATTACAAGCTCCGTGAGAGCCACAAGAAATACGAGCCTTGACGAATTTGTGGAAGCAGGAAAGAAAAGACTGGATAAATTCATGGCTATGGGAGTCACCACAGTTGAAGGAAAAAGCGGGTACGGTCTTGACTACGACACGGAAATAAGGCAGCTTGAAGCAATGAAAAAACTTGATGGAATCCATCCGGTAGATGTTGTTCCCACATTCTTAGGACCTCACAGCGTGCTTCCCGAATATAAGGGGAAGGAAGAGGAATTCATCGATTACATGATTGAGGTTATGAAGTACGCAGCTGACAATAAGCTTGCGGAGTTTGCGGATATATTTTGTGAGAAAAATGTATTTACAGTGGAGCAGTCAAGGCGATTTTTGACCGAGGCTAAAAAGCTTGGACTTAATTTAAAAATACATGCGGATGAGATTGTGCAGTTGGGAGGGACAGAACTGGCTGTAGAGCTTGGATGTACGTCTGCAGACCACCTGCTTCAGGCCTCGGACTGCGGAATAAAAATGCTTTCTGAGTCGGATACAATCGCCACGCTTTTGCCTGCCACGGCATTCTGCCTCAAGGAGGAATTTGCCAGAGGAAGGCATATGATTGACTCGGGATGTGCCGTTGCGCTGGCAACAGATTTCAATCCGGGAAGCTGCTTCACTAATTCAATGCCTCTGGTTATTGCTCTTGCGGCATTGCATATGAATATGTCCATAGAAGAAATAGTTACGGCGTTGACCATAAATGCTGCCGCAGCACTGGGAAGGGACAGTAAAATAGGAAGTATTGAAAAAGGGAAAAAGGCAGATATCATCATACTCGAATATCCCTCAATTCACTTTCTTCCATATCATGCCGGTGTAAACATAGTTGAGACGGTAATTAAAAACGGAGAAATCGTAAGGAGTAATCAATGAAAAATTTGACTTTAAAAGAATTTGCCGATGTGGTGGCATCAAACGAACCTGTTCCGGGTGGAGGAAGTGTTGCAGCTGTATGCGGCACATTGAGCGCGGCGCTTTCTGAGATGGTTGCAAGGCTCACAATCGGAAAGAAGAAATATGCCGAGCATGAAGAGGAAATGAATGCAGTAAAAGAGAAGGCCTTTATTCTCAGAAACAAGCTCGTTGATTTCATAGAAAAGGATAGCATCGCTTACAATAAGGTTATGGAAGCATACAAACTTCCGAAGGAAACAGATGAGGAGAAATCTGTGAGAAAAAATGCTATCAGAGAAGGCTCAAAGCTTGCGGCATCTGTTCCGCTTGAAGTGGCACAAGTTTCATATGAAATATTACCGTTGGCTGAGGCAGTGGTGATAAGAGGAAACTCCAATGCTGTAACGGATGGTCTGGTTGCCGCAATGCTTGCTCGTACCGCTGTTCTTTCAGCCATTCTGAATGTGAGAATTAACCTGGATTCAATAGACGATGAGGAATTTGTGAGAGAGTATAAGGAAAAAGCCGATGAACTTGAAAACAATACATTGGCTTATGAGAAAAAAATATTGGAATGTTCGCCGTTCTAATGTATAATGAAGGCAGCTGCAATGCAGCTGCTTTTAAATTAACCATGAAGGCGGAAAGCTGATGGAAAAAAGAGGAATAGGAAAAATAGCACTGCTGCTTGCACTGAGTGATGATATAGAAGAACTCCGCAAATATTATGAAGATAAAAACTATGTTATTTATAGAGGGCAGGCAGGCTCAATGGATGCTAAGAAAATAGTGGCGGCGATTGAAACTGCCGCATCCCGTGAGGATATTATCAGAGAAAACTACCACGAGGAGCATGCACTTTATCATGCAATCATAGAAGCTCTCAGCGGTTATTGCAGGGGGCAGGTAATGCTCGGAGAGGTGCTCAGAAGTGCGGGATTATCATTTACCATTGTCAGAGGCATGCTGGTGGAGGACGACCCATCAAGCGGAAACTGGATTGCGGTAGTATTGTACGGACAGATAGGATCACCCAGAAGAGGATTCGAACATGAAGCAATAGGCATGGGGATACAGCCAATATAGAGAGGTATATATGAACACATCTTATTTAAGAACATTTATTGAGGTAATAAATTTGAAAAATATTTCCAAGGCAGCTGAAAAGCTTTATATAACTCAGCCTGCTGTATCAAAGCAGCTTCAGCTTTTAGAGAAGGATTTCGGGGCAGAGTTATTTAAAAAAAACGGCAGAGAGATTATTCCTACAGAAGAAGGACATTTGCTTTATAAGTATGCCAAAAATGTTCTGAACGAAGAAAATAGAATATATTCGTTAATAAAAAGAGATGATGATGCGCTTTATGGAAATCTTACGGTCTATACAAGCTCTATGCCCGCAGATTACTACATACATGATTTAGTTATTGATTTTGGCAAGATTTATCCTGATGTTACATATACCATAAAGAAGGTTGATTCAGGAATGGTGTTCAGCAATATTGAGGAAGGCTTTACCAGCTTCGGATTTACTGGAACGGTTGCCAAAAACAAAAAAATTAAAAGCCTCTGCATTGCTGAAGATGAAGTTGTAATAGTTGCCTCATCTGATAAGCTAAGTGAATTTGCTTCGGATAAAATAACTCTGGAGCAGCTGCTGGAGCAAAAATTTATTTTGAGAGAAAAAGGTTCTGCCACATTGCAGATATTTGAGAACTTTTTAAACAAAAAACGCATAAAGCTCAATGAGTTAAACACTGTTATTCAGGCTGAGGACAATGAAATAATAAAGAAGTTTATTGCAAACAACCTGGGTGTTGCTGTGCTGCCTAAAAAGGCCGTCGAGAATGAGCTTGCCGACGGAAGAGTATTCCTTCTGGAAGTGGACGGAATGATTCTTAAAAGAAAGCTGTATTACGTGTATCAGCAGGATAGATATTTCTCCAAAATAGAAGAAAAATTTAAAGAATTTATGATTGAAAGATATAAATAGTATAAATAATAATCAGGTCTGGTTTTAGCCAGACCTTCTATTTTTCATATTTGCGTTATTAGCAGTCTAAATCGTCGCCACAACATTGAAATATAATTACTAGTAGCAAGAAAAAGAATAGTAAACTTGATCCGCTTTCTCCGCCAATTCTGTTACCTCTGCAAAATCCCATGTTCAATCCTCCTTAAAGTATTGTTTACGATATTATATGTATATGCTTTAAGTCGGTTACAGGGATTTTATAAATTAAGATTCAGAAGCCGCTTATTTACGACGCCGAAGTCTAAATTTGAAATGAATGCTTCCACATATTCCTTCCGGTTTATACCATAATCAATCATATAAGCATGTTCATATACATCAAGCACTATAAGAGGTTCTGCAAATAGCATCACACCTTCGTCATGAGAATCCTGCCCATATATGTAGAAATCTCCGCTGTATCGGTCGTAGCAGAATAACACCCATCCGTGCATTGATAGAGCTATGCATTCGAATTTATCTAAAAAATTGCTGTAAGAGCCGAAAACTTCATTTATCACTGATGCTGCAGAACCGAAAATACTGGTATTGTTGCCGGTTAGATTTTCAAAATATAATTCATGAAGCTTGACTGCATCGAGACAGTAGGTCTTGGACTTTGCGGCAGATCTTATATCGCTGTAGTTTGGATTGCATATGGAATAAATTGAATTTGAAAGCAAGTTTTTGTTCACCTTGTTTATGCAGTCCACATACCTGGTATACAGTACATAGTGCTCACTGAGCTGCATGGGCGAAAAATATTTGACATTAGAAAAATTATAATTTCTTGGTTCAATAGTATTCATGTAATTCCTCCGTTGGTTCAATTATATGTTTGAAAATCCAATATATGATACAAAATATAACTTTACCACGGGCATATTAGTTGATATAATTATAATAATATAAGTTAGTAAAAGGAGACTATATGAACAACAAGATAATGATATTAGATGGCAACAGCCTGCTTTTCAGAGCATTTTACGCGATGCCTCCCTTAAAAACGAAAAAGGGGCAATATACAAATGCGGTTTTCGGATTTCTGAGCATGCTGTATAAGCTTTTAGACACATATTCTCCTGAATACATATGCGTTGCATTTGACCCTAAAAAACCATCTTTCAGGCATGAGCAGTACAAGGAATATAAAGCTACGAGAGCAAAGGCACCAAATGAGCTTGTGGAGCAATTTCAGCTCATAAGGGATGTACTTGACATACATAATATTAAATGTGTTGAAATAGACGGCTTTGAAGCCGATGACGTGGCAGGAACCTTTGCAAGTGCTGCAGAGGAAAGAGGTGCTGATGTTTACTTAGTTACAAGCGATAAGGACTATCTGCAGCTCATAGATGAAAATATAAGAGTGGTTCTTACGAAAAAGGGAGTTACAAACACGGAAGAAATGGATTTACAGGCCATGGACGATGTATATGGAATAAGTCCGGAGCAGTTTGTGGATCTCAAGGCTCTTATGGGAGACCAATCCGACAATATTCCCGGTGTGGGAGGTATAGGAGAGAAAACAGCCCTTAAGCTGATGCAGGAATACGGAAGCCTTGACAATATATATGCAAATATAGAAAATATAAAGGGAAAGATGCGGGAGAAGCTTGAAAATGATAAAATGCAGGCATACATGAGCCAAACTCTCGCACGTATAGTAAGAGACATACCCATTGAATTTGAATTGGAAGAATACAGAATTCAAAAGCCGGACTCCAAAAAGCTTTTGAGCATGTACGATGAGCTTGAGTTCAGAACTCTTAAAAAAAGAGTGGCTGAGGAAGAGCAGCATACAGAATCGGAGTCACAGATGTCAATGTTTGATATTCCTGAAAATAATTCTGTAAGTGAACTTGTTTCCAACAAGCAGATCAAAATAATTTGTATTGATAAAGAAGATGAAATTAAGACAATATCAGATTGCATAGAAAAAAGCGGGAAATTTGTGCTGAAGTTTTTATTTGATTCAGAGAGGGCACTGTATGGCAATGCTGTAGCAGCCGGAATATCCGATGGTGCTGATATATATTACCTGGATTTTGACAAGCTTGATGAAGACGGAGTGCTGAATGAACTGAAAAGTATTTTTGAAAGTTCAAACATAAATGCGGCAGGGCACAGCATAAAGGATGAAGCCATATATCTGATGAAAAAAGGCATAGAGCTCAATGGTATATCCTTTGATTCCGAAATAGGGAAATATCTTTTGGAACCCTCGGAGAGCTCATATTCAATAGACAAAATAGCGTATGAATATTTAGCACAGGAAATACCCTCCGAAAATGATATTTTAGGGACAGGCAAAAAAAGACTTTCATTTAAGGATCTAGATGAGGATAGAAAGAAGTCCTACATATATAATTACATTAAAACAGTTCTGAGAG
>DNNV01000358.1 GCA_003497505.1 Clostridiales bacterium
CTTCTCTTACTCCCGGTATTGTAGAAAACTCATGCAATACTCCCTGAATATTGATGGATGTTACAGCTGCTCCTGGTAAAGATGAAAGAAGTATTCTTCTAAGCGAATTTCCAAGTGTTGTTCCATAACCTCTTTCAAGTGGTTCAACTACTATTTTCCCATATGTGTTATCATCATTTTTTTCAATTAACGTAATATTAGGCTTTTCTATTTCTATCATCCCAACCCTCCTTAGATTTGATGTTTGCCGAGGGTAATAATTCTTAATTCTTATTACTTAGAGTATAACTCGACAATCAGATGTTCTTCTATTGGTATTTCTATGTCCTCTTTAGCCGGTGCAGCTATTATTCTTCCTGTAAAGTTATCAGGATCTACCTGCAACCACTGAGGTGCTGTTTTCTTGTGATTTTCAACTAAAGCTTTGAATTTATCTGAGCTTTGGCTTTTTTCTTTAACTTTTATTTCATCGCCCGGTTTAAGAATCATTGATGGAATATCAGCCTTTTTACCGTTTACTGTAAAATGACCGTGAACAACCAATTGTCTTGCTTCAGGTCTTGATGTAGCAAATCCTAATCTGTATACTACGTTGTCAAATCTGTACTCTAACAGTTTTAACAGGTTATCTCCTGTCTTTCCTGCCATTTTATCAGCCATATTGAAGTACTCTGCAAATTGGCCTTCCAGAACTCCGTAGTATTTTCTTACTTTTTGCTTTTCTCTTAACTGAATACCATAGTTGGTTAATTTTTTGTTGTTTTGACCGTGCTGTCCCGGAGCATAGTTTCTTCTTCCGATTGAACACTTGTCAGTATAGCATCTGTCGCCTTTTAAATATAACTTTAAGCCTTCTCTTCTGCATATTCTGCATACAGGTCCAGTATATCTTGCCATCTTTTCACCTCGTTTCCATTATACTCTTCTACGTTTTGGCGGTCTACAACCGTTGTGCGGTATCGGAGTAACATCTTTTATTAAATTAACTTCAAGTCCGGCTGCTTGCAATGATCTGATTGCAGCTTCTCTTCCTGAGCCCGGTCCTTTAACGTATACTTCTACTGTTTTCAAGCCATGTTCCATAGCTTTCTTTGCAGCTTCTTCAGCAACCATGCTTGCTGCATAAGGAGTAGATTTTCTTGAACCCTTGAATCCTAACTGACCTGAACTTGCCCAGGAAATTGCATTTCCTTGCAAATCTGTAAGAGTTACAAGCGTATTGTTAAAAGTTGACTTAATATGTGCCTGGCCTTTTTCTATATTTTTACGTTCTCTTTTTCTTACTCTTGTTGATTTTTGTTGTTTTTTAGCTGCTGCCACTTAAGTCCCTCCTTTTATTTTTTAGATTTCTTACCTGAAACTCTCTTCGGACCTTTTCTGGTTCTGGAGTTGTTTTTAGTGTTCTGTCCACGAACAGGTAATCCTTTTTTGTGTCTTATTCCTCTGTAGCAGTTGATTTCTTTCAATCTCTTGATATTCAACGCCACTTCTCTTCTCAAGTCACCCTCAACAGGTCTTTTATCTATTTCAGTTCTTAATTGCTGTACTTCATCTTCTGTAAGGTCTTTAATTCTTGTATCAGGATTAATACCTGTTGTCTTTAAAATTTTATTAGAAGTTGCTCTGCCAATTCCAAATATATAAGTCAATCCTATCTCGACTCTTTTTTCTCTTGGTAAGTCAACACCCGCGATTCTGGCCATTAAGTTTACACCTCCTACCTTAGTAGCTACTTAATATCTAAATTTATCCTTAGCCTTGTTTTTGTTTGTGCTTTGGATTTTCGCAAATTACCATTACCTTGCCTTTTCTTCTGATAATTTTACACTTCTCGCACATCGGTTTTACTGATGGTCTTACTTTCATTGTAATACCTCCTTACTTTTTCCTCCAGGTTATTCTTCCTCTTGTCAAATCATACGGTGACAATTCGACTGCTACAGTATCTCCTGGAAGAATTCTGATATAGTTCATTCTCAGTTTTCCAGAAATATGCGCTAAAATCTGGTGCCCATTTTGAAGCTCAACTTTGAACATTGCATTAGGAAGTGCTTCCAGGACTTTCCCTTCGACTTCTATTACATCTTTCTTGGACATTGATCACTCAACCTCCATTTCTTCAGATGCACTTTGTGTGAAAGGAGTTAAAAGCCTTCTCACATATGCATCATCTAAATTTTCATTTCCTTGTAACTTTTCTGCAAATTCTGTCAATACTGTATTATAAATCACTAAATGCTTCACTTTCTTCTTTTTCGGGGAGTTCAGTTTCCTGAGGTCTCCGTCACATACCAACACTTGCTGTTCATCTAAAATCCGGTTTATGATAAATACTCTTCCTCTATCTCTTCCGGCCTTTGATTTAGCAATCTGACCAATTTTCAAATCTGTTGTAATTTCCAATATCCACCTCTATAATACGGTTAAAAGCTCCGGTTCTCCATCTGTAATGGCAACCGTGTGCTCGTAGTGTGCCGACGGTTTTCCGTCAACTGTCACCACTGTCCAGTCGTTGTCAAGTACTTTAACATGATACGTTCCTGCGTTGATCATAGGTTCAATAGCTAGGACCATTCCTTCTTGCAGCCGCGGTCCTTTGCCGGGTTTTCCGAAGTTAGGTATTTGCGGTGATTCATGCATATTTCTACCAACTCCGTGACCCACATAGTCTCTTACAACTGAGAAGCCATGACTTTCAGCATATTCCTGCACTGCATGTGATATGTCAGACAGTCTGTATGATGTCTTGGCGAATTTAATTCCTTCGTAAAAGCATTGTCTTGTTACTTCCACAAGGCGCTTCTTCTCGTCATTTACTTCTCCGACGTAAAAAGTCTTTGCACTGTCACCTACGTATCCTTCAAAGGTTGCACCTATATCTATGCTGACAATATCGCCTTCTTTAAGCTTAATGCCGCTTGGAAATCCGTGAACCACTTCTTCATTTACAGAAGCGCATATTGAAAATGGAAATCCGCCATAGCCTTTAAACGTAGGTATTGCATTTTGGGATTTTAAGAAATCTTCAACCAATTGGTCAAGCTCTTTAGTAGTGACACCGGGTTTAATGTGCTCTCTTACAAGCTCATGTGATTGTGCCACCAATCTTCCGGCTTTTCTCATTACTTCAATTTCTCTTCTTGTCTTGAGGATTATCATATTACTTTTTCCCCATTTTTGCAACTATATCTTTGCCAACCTCAGCAATAGGTCTCTCTCCGTCTATATCGATTATTATGCCTTTCTTGGTGTAATAATCGATAAGCGGTTCTGTTTGCTCCTGATAAACATTGATTCTTGTGGTAACTGTTTCTTCAGCATCATCTTTTCTCTGAAGAAGCTCGCCGCCGCAATTGTCGCAAATTCCTTCTTTTTTAGGCTTGTTGAACGTAATGTGGTATGTCTGACCGCAGTCCTTACACACTCTTCTTCCAACAGCTCTTTCAATAAGAAGCTCTTTTCTGACTATTATATTAACAACATAATCTAACTTCTGATTCATGCTCTGCAAAGCTTCGTCAAGCGCATCCGCCTGATTGACTGTTCTCGGAAATCCGTCAAGCAGAAATCCGTTGCCGCAGTCATCCTGGAGCAATCTGTCCTTAACAAGCTCTACCGTCAATTCATCCGGAACTAGAAGTCCCTGGTCCATGTATTCCTTGGCCTTCTTTCCTAGGGTAGTTCCTTCTTTTATATTTTTTCGGAATATATCTCCTGTGGAAATATGCGGTATAGAAAATTCCTTTACAATTGTTTCTGCTTGAGTTCCCTTACCGGCTCCCGGAGGTCCCAATAAAATTGCTCTCATTTTCCTTACCTCTCTTTATTTCAAAAATCCTTTGTAGTGTCTCATTAACATCTGAGCCTCTATCTGCTTCATTGTTTCAAGAGCCACACCCGTTACGATCAGCAGTGATGTTCCTCCGAAATGAATGCTCAGGTTCGTAAACGATAATACCAATGTAGGTATTGTAGCTATAATCGCAAGTGCTACAGCTCCCGCTATTGTTATTCTGTTTAAAACCTTGTTTAAATATTCTGCTGTAGGTCTACCCGGTCTTATTCCCGGTATAAATCCTCCGTTTTCCTTAAGGGTATTTGAGTATTCAAATGGATTGAACTGTACCGCTGTATAGAAATACGTGAAGAATATTATGAGCAATATGTTTAGTAATGTGTAGATATACACTCCAGGTGCCTGTGCAGGTGAGAAGTATTTCTGTACTCCACCTGACATGCTCGGGAAAAAGAATGCCAGTGTCTGTGGTATTGCCAAAAGTGTAGAAGCAAATATTACAGGCATAACTCCTGCCATCAATACCTTCATAGGAATATGAGTGCTTTGTCCGCCGTACATCTTTCTTCCCACTACCCTTTTTGCATACTGAACAGGTATCTTTCTTTCACCCTGCTGAATTGCAATAACTCCAACTACTATTATGAAGGCAAATATCAGGAATAATATAATTTCCAGTATATTTACTTTGCCATTCTGCATATTGAATATTACTGTTCCAAAATCTCTTGGATATCTTGAAACAATACCTATCATGATAATCATTGATATACCGTTTCCGATACCTTTTTCCGTTATCAGTTCACCAAGCCACATCAAGAATGCTGTACCTGCAGTTAGAACTATTACTACCGAAACTATTGATAAAAAGCTTCTGTCTATGATTGCTGAATTGAAGAATCCAACAGCATATGCTGTAGCCTGAATCA
>DNNV01000236.1 GCA_003497505.1 Clostridiales bacterium
GCAGTTAGGCTGTTGGAGCAAGTGTGAGAACGGTTTCAAAGCTATGCAGTGGGCAAGTCGAGAAAGTCAATTGCAAGCCTTATGGATATTCGACCAGATTATGCAAATGTTAAAAAAGGTGATGAACTTGTCAAAGTTGACCCAGATGAAGTACAAATTGGAGATATTATTGTAATTAAAGCAGGAGAAAAAATTCCTCTTGATGGCAAGGTAATTGCGGGAAGTTCAATGATTGATACATCGGCACTAACAGGCGAATCTGTTCCTCGTGAAGTAGAAGTTGGAAGTGATATCCTAAGTGGGTGCATCAACATTAATGGGGTTATTACAGCAGAGGTTACCAAGGAATTTGGAGAATCTACTGTAAGTAAAATTCTTGATTTAGTTGAAAATGCAAGTAGTAAAAAATCCAATTCAGAACAATTTATTACGAAGTTTGCGAGATATTATACACCGGTTGTGGTTATAATTGCAGTTTTTCTAGCTATTATACCGCCTCTTGTTATAGACGGGGCGACTTTTAGTGATTGGATATATAGAGCACTAGCATTCCTTGTGGTATCCTGTCCGTGTGCTTTAGTTATTTCAATTCCTTTGAGTTTCTTCGGTGGAATAGGTGGAGCCTCAAAAAAAGGTATTTTAGTCAAGGGTAGTAACTATTTAGAGGCATTAGCAGAAACTGAAATTGTTGTTTTTGATAAAACTGGAACACTAACGAAAGGTGTATTTAATGTACAGGAAATTCATCCAGAAGGAGTTTCCAAAGAAGAGCTACTAGAATTAACTGCATATGTGGAAAGCTATTCCAATCATCCGATTTCACTTTCACTGAAACGTGCATATAGCAAAGAAATAGACAATGGACGTATTTCAGATGTAGAAGAGATATCAGGTCATGGTGTTATTGCAACAGTAGATGGCAAAAAGGTTATGGCAGGAAATATCAAACTTATGAAAATGATGGATATCCCTTATTTCAAGGGAGAGCTGATCGGTACTGTTGTACATGTTGCTGTTAATAACAAATATATAGGTTACATTGTAATTGCCGATGAGGTAAAGGAAGATTCAGCACAAGCAATCAAGGAACTTAAGGCAGCTAATATTAAACAAACAGTTATGTTGACAGGTGATAATAAAAGTGTTGGTTCAAAAGTTGCTAAAGAGCTTGGTCTTGATAAGGTTTATGCAGAACTGTTGCCAGCAGACAAAGTTGAAAAACTAGAAGAATTATTTTCGCAAAAATCTAAAAAAGGTAAACTTGCTTTTGTTGGTGACGGAATCAATGATGCACCTGTATTAGCTCGTGCAGACATTGGAATAGCAATGGGTGGTTTAGGTTCTGATGCGGCCATTGAAGCTGCTGATATTGTAATTATGACTGATGAGCCATCGAAAATTGCTACTGCAATGAAGATTTCTAAAAAGACACTAAAAATTGCACATCAAAACATAGTATTTGCAATTGGAATAAAAATAATTGTTCTTATTTTGAGTGCTTTTGGAATAACTACTATGTGGGCAGCTATATTTGCAGATGTAGGTGTAACTATCATTGCAGTATTAAATGCTTTTAGAGCTTTGAATGCAAAGAATCTATAAACTATTTTTCCTATTCACCCCTTGAATGATTCCGATAATTAACGATACAATCAAGGGGTATTTTTTAATTTAAAAACTATAAATGAAAATTGGTTGGGATTTACCTTGAATTAAATGGTTTTAAAGATATGGAGGTTATGTAATTGAAAGTTATTGATGAATATTGCTGTGAATGTATCACACAAAATTTAAATAGAACAAAGGAGAGTTGCCCTGTCTGTAATAATGAAGGAGTAACAGTTAGTAGGATAACCGTTGAACACTTGGTGACAGATGATTATCGTAATGCCGTTGATGGAGATCAATATAAGATATGCATGAATGAGGACTGCGACGTTATTTACTATAACTTAGATAAAGAAATAAAATTCTTAAAAGACCAAGTTAGGGTTCCTATCTGGTTTAAGAAAGATGCAGATCCTAAGTATGCTTGTTATTGCAGCAAAGTCACAGAAGATCAGGTAATTGAAGCAGTTGTAAAGCATGGTGCGAAAACCGTTAAAGAAGTAAATGCCATAACTGGAGCAATGAAAAATTCGCTTTGTAAGGAAAACAATCCTTTGGGGGTATGTTGTCATAAGATTATTCAGGAAGCCATTGATAAGGGATTAACCATGAAATGATTTGAGTTGATATGTTCTCACGAACAGACAAAACCGTTGATATCTTCCCACAAACGAGAGCCAATGTTGGATATGTTTCCAACTACGAGTGTGGATATGTTCCCCTTAACCATAGGGGTTGAGAACGCAGTTTTGATAGCTATCAAGGCAACTCGAAACATGTTGAGACGGTAGTATTGATGTCACGAAAAGATAAATAACAGGCCTTAAATGGCCTGATATCAGAGGTTTCCAGACTTTCGGTAATGATCGCCGATTTCTGGAAACCTTTCTTTTTTGTATCCCAGATTAGCGCAGGCCTCAAAGAATTGTTAGGTTGAGGCTATAGAACTGCTTTTTGCTATGCGAGTGTACAGAAGTGGCGACGGCTTTTTAAAGATTAAAAGATCACTTGAAGCAGACGGCATTCTAAATGGTGCTGGGCACAAAAAATGGCACGAAACGAATATCAAGCAGATATTAACCAACGAGAAATACATCGGCGACGCACTACTTCAAAAGACGTACACGGTAGACATTCTAGAAAAGAAGCGTGAAGCCAATACGGGCCAGGTGCCGAAGTACTATGTTGAAAATAGCCACGAAGGGATTATTCCATAAGACATCTTCCTAAAAGTCCAAGAGGAGATTGCACGACGCGCGAACCTCACCAAAGGCAGCACAGAGCGTAGACGAGTTTACTCCGGTCGGTATGCATTATCGGGAATGGTTTTCTGCGTACATTGTGGTTGCATATTCCGCAGAATCAAATGGAACAATCGCGGTTGCAAATCTACGGTTTGGCGCTGCACCAGCAGAGTTGATAAAGATGGGCCTGACTGCATCATGGCAGCGCTTGATGAGCAAATAAAAACGCTTCAGCACGAGCTTCTAGCAAAAGCCGATTTGAAGAACCCGGGTGATGACCTTGGCATGGAGGTCAGAAGATTGCGCAATGAAAAGCAAGCACTCCAGGTCGAGGAGGCATCCCATCAGGACCTGAAGTTACGAATAGATGATATGATGACTTTTCTCGATGGTCAGTCTTGCGAGCTTACCGAATACGATGAGCAGTATGTCAGGACACTCATAGAAAAGATAACGGTCTATGATGATTACTTCGTTGTAGAATTTAAGTCCGGAATCGAAATCCAAATAGTCGAGTAGTCAGTTATACAATTTTACCCGCCGCTCTTATGAGTTG
>DNNV01000237.1 GCA_003497505.1 Clostridiales bacterium
TATTACTTACAAATGAAGAGGTGTGTATGAACAAATTTATAGTAGATACTTCCGGTACATATTATCTGAATGAAATTTATAGTGATATTGATAAATTGTGTAACAGTTACAGCCATATCCTGAGCAAGTTTACAATAGGCAAAACTGTTGAAGGCAGAGATATCATCGCCTTAAAATTAAGCAGTAACAATACCATATCTAAGCCTTCAGTGCTCTTTGTGGGCGGTATTCATGCGCGGGAGGACTTTTCCGTAATGCTTTGCATGAAGATGGTTGATTATTACTGCAATTATTATATAGAAGAAAAGCAGTTTGACGGATATGATGTGAAAAACATATTGGCCACAGTTGATATGTTTTTTATTCCTGTTGCAAACCCCGACGGTCTCAATATAGTGCACCACGGTCTGAAAGCATCAAAAAACTATGAAGCATTAAAAAACATGAAAATATGGGGTGCGGATCACACCTACTGGAAAGCTAACGCCAACGGTGTTGACTTAAACAAAAACTTCGATGACGGCAACTGGGAGATACGCACATGTGTTCCCGGAACGGAGGTCCCATGCTCAGACAGATTCAAGGGATATTCCCCAAACAGTGAGCCGGAAACACGGGCTCTTGTTGACTTTTGCAACAAAATCAGCTTTACTCTCATGGTTACTTATCACTGCTCGGGAAATTGTACATTTTGGGCTGACAGCGGAACTCATGAGTTGTTTAACGGAATTGATGAAATAATAATGGATGAGCTGCACTCCAAATATATATACAGGAAAACAAAAATAAGCCAGGACCCTAAGATTTATGGGTGCGGATTTGAAAACTGGTTCAGGGCGAGAATGAAAAGGCCTGCGTTTTGCATTGAGTTATCTCCGTTTGTGAAGGGTGGAAAGCAACATCCGGATTATTTATTTGATGAATTAGTGTGGCAGCATGCAAAGACAACAGGATTGTTTTTTGCGGAAAAGGCTGCGGAGGTTCATGATGAAATTTTCGGAAATGCGGAGAAATATGCTGCGTTGACAGAGTCAAAAAATTGATTTATAGTAATATATATTTTACATATTTTAACTTAAGGAGCGTTATTGTAAATGAATGCAGAAATACTTTGTGTAGGTACTGAGCTTTTGCATGGAGACATAGTCAACACAAATGCCCAATATATATCTAAAAAATTGGCTGAAATAGCCATTGATGTACATTATCAGTCCGTGGTTGGGGATAATCCTGCCAGAATCAAGCAATGCTTTGCCACTGCCTTTTCGAGGGCAGATGTGGTTGTATGCACCGGCGGCCTTGGACCAACTCGGGATGATATAACCAAGGATGTACTTGCCGAATACTTCAATGTAAAAATGGTTTATGACGAGGAGAGCTACCATCATGTAAGGGAGATTTATTCGCGATTCAGAAGGGATTTTCCTCAGAATAACATGAGGCAGACATATTTCCCCGAGGGGGCTGTAATTCTTAATAACCCTAATGGTACCGCAAATGCGTGTATAATGAAGGGTGAGACAGAAGGAAAAATGAAAATAGGCATATTGCTGCCCGGACCGCCTAAGGAAATGGAGCCACTGGTGGATAATGAGGTAATTCCTTATCTTAAGCAATTCTCCAACCAGGTCGTATACGGTGAGAAGCTGATAGTTGTGAATATAGGTGAATCTGCTGCCGAGGAGATGATACTTGATTTAATTGAAAAACAGAGCAATCCCACAATTGCCCCATATGCAGGTGCCGGCAGGGTCATCTTCAGAATTACTGCCAAGGCTGAAAGTAAAGAAAAATGCCTGGAACTGATTGAACCAGTAAAGGAAGAATTAATAAGAAGGTTCGGTAGTGAGAATTCTTATGTTGCAGAAACCGGAAAGGTTGAAGACAAGACTGCGGAGCTTTTGCTTGAGAAAAATATAACTGTTGCCGTAGCCGAATCATTGACAGGAGGACTGGTATCATCAAAACTCATCAGCTATCCGGGAATATCGAAGGTTTTTATGGAAGGCTTTGTTACATACAGCAATGAGTCAAAAATCAACACGCTGCATGTAAAAAAAGAAACTCTTGAAAAGCATGGTGCCGTAAGTGAAGAAACAGCAAAGGAAATGGCATATGGCTCTGCACAGGCTGCCGGAACAGACCTTGGGGTTTCAACTACCGGTGTTGCCGGTCCGGACGGAGGTTCGGAAGAAAAGCCTGTAGGCCTTGTATACATTTGTGTATATTACAACGGAAAATACAGCGTAAAAGAAATCAGAGCAACAGGCTCACGTGAGATTATAAGGGAGAGGGCCGCTACAACTGCTCTTGACTTAATCAGAAGCTGCATTGAAAAATAATTGCTTAAATTATATGCCACAGAGTATTCTGTGGCCTTTAATTTATTTTCATTTTATACTAAATATTGATAATTTTTACACGATATAGTATATGCCAAATTAGTGTTATATGGGCTAGTTTCGCAAAGTATGTTTAGAAATTCAGCATATATGGAGGTATACCAATGAAAATTAATAGATTTCAAACATTACGCTTCAAATTAAGTCTGATAATAATACTGTTTGCATTAGTTCCTGTACTTGTTATCAGCTTTGTAACCATTAACAAGATGGAGGTTAACACTATATCGGAGCAGAAAAAATCCGCTGAAAACCAATTATCTTTAGTAAGTGATAACGTAGATGTTGTTTTCAGCGACATGCAGAACAATGTGTCCTACTTTGCCGGCAGCAAGAATGTCAAGCTTTCAGACGGCACTATTTCATCCTATACAAGCAACTCCGGCACCAAGGCAATGACTCCAAGCAGAAATGGAGGAATTGAGCAGGACATTTTTGAAAGCTTCAAGGAATTCGGTGTAACTCACCCAAATTATCAGTACGTCTACATGGGTACTGAGCAGGGGGGATATATACAGTATCCCGAGGGTAACATGGACGGAGCCTTTGATCCGCGCCAGAGACCGTGGTATCCGGATGCGGTTGCAAATCCAAATAAACCGGTGTTAGGTTCACCGTATTATTTCGCAACAGACGATGTTGTTATCATAGGGGCATCACAAGCCATAAAAAATGCATCGGGCAAGGTTATCGGTGTTATGGCAATGGATATGAGCCTTGACAGCCTCACATCCATGTTTGAGGAAGCAAGCAGGGATTTTTACGGTTACTACATGCTCGTAGGTGCCGATGGAACAATTTTATCAGACCCAAGCAACAAAGAAAATAATTTCAAGAATATTTCTGAGGC
>DNNV01000238.1 GCA_003497505.1 Clostridiales bacterium
AGACACAAAAATAATGATGGCCGAGCTTTTTGGCAGGTCTACAGGATACTGCAAAGGAAAAGGCGGCTCAATGCACGTTGCTGACGTTTCATTGGGAATATTGGGAGCAAACGGAATTGTTGGAGCAGGTATTCCAATAGCTGCCGGCTCAGCTCTCGCTTCAAAAGTATGGGGAACAAAAGAAGTGTCCATGGCAATTTTCGGCGATGCGGCATCTAACCAGGGAGTGTTTCACGAGTCTGTGAACATGGCTGCTGCCTGGAAGCTTCCTATTGTATTTTTGTGCGAAAATAACAATTACGGCGTATCAGTAAACATACATTCAGTAACAAATACTGACACAATTGCAGAGCGTGCAAAAGGATATAATATCCCGGGAGTAACTGTTGACGGAAATGACCCGCTGGCTGTTTACGAGGCTGTAAAGCAGGCTGTTGAATATGCCCGTGAAGGAAACGGACCGTCAATAGTTGAATGCATGACATGGAGAATGAGAGGCCATTACGAGGGAGACCCTGCTGCATATCGTCCTAAGGAAGTTACGGAAGAGTGGGGAAAGAGAGACCCGATAGATACCTTCAGAGCATATCTGCTTAAAGACGGCATCGATGAGAAAGAAATTACAGCAATAGATGATGCTATGGAAAAAGAAATCGATGATGCAATCCAATTTTCTTTGGATTCTCCGCTGCCAGATGTAAGCGAAGTTACTACTGATGTATATTCAAGTGATAATGAGAGGTGTGTTGCGAGATGAAAAAAATAACTGTAAGTAAAGCAATCAGCGAAGCTTTGCATGAAGAGATGCTCAGAGATGAAAATGTAATAGTTCTCGGTGAAGACGTTGGTAAAATGGGAAACGTGTTTGCAATTACTCAGGGATTCCAGGAAGAGTTCGGTGAACACAGAGTAATAGACACTCCGATAAGCGAAGCAGGATTTTTAGGAATGACGGTTGGAGCCGCAATGAGAGGACTTCGTCCCGTTGTTGAACTAATGTATATAGATTTTATAGGAGTTTCAATGGACCCTATAATGAACCAGGCAGCTAAAATGAGATATATGACAGGCGGACAGATTAATGTTCCTATGGTTCTTCGTGCACCTCAGGGTTCAGGAAGAAGAAATGCAGGTCAGCACTCTCAGAATTTAGAAACATTTTTCACCCATATTCCGGGACTTAAGGTTGTTTGCCCTTCAACGGCAAAGGATGCAAAAGGTTTGTTGAAGGCTGCAATTCGTGATGATGACCCGGTAATATTCCTGGAGCACAGGCTTTTATATGCCAAAAAGGAAGAAATTCCTGAAGGAGAATACATAATTCCTTTAGGCGAAGCTGATGTAAAGCGTGAAGGCAAGGACATTACAATTATAGCGTGGTCACGTCAGGTGTATTTTGCATTGGAAGCTGCGGAAGAGCTTGCAAAGGAAGGCATAGATGCTGAGGTTCTCGATCTTCGTTCTCTTGTTCCTTTGGATTGGGATGCAATAAAGAAATCTGTATGCAAGACACACAATGTAGTGATAGTGCATGAAGGCGTTAAGAGAAGCGGATTCGGAGGAGAGCTTTCCGCACAGATTACAGAAGAACTGTTTGATGAACTTGATTCTCCGGTAGAGCGTGTAGCGGCATTGAACGTGGTACCGCCATTTGCTCCTACTTTAGAGGATGCATTCTTCCCACATCCGGAGGATATAGTAAAGGCAGTAAAGAAAGTATTGAATAAGTAGGGAGGATAATATGGCAACAGAAATTATAATGCCTCAGCTTGGACTGACCATGGAGGAAGGTACCATCGGCAAGTGGATTAAGCAAGAAGGCGATAAAGTAAATATAGGTGATGTCCTGGTGGAAATCACAACGGATAAACTCTCAAGTGAAATAGAGAGTGAAGTAGAAGGAGTGCTGCTTAAAATAGTAGCACAGGAAGGCGAAGATATTCCTGTTAAGGGACTTATAGCAATTATAGGACAGGAGGGAGAAACTGTGGATGCACCTGCTGCTCCAAAGGCTGCTGAAGAGAATAAGCCTGAGGTTGCTCCTAAAGCCGCCGAAGCACCGAAAGCTGTGGCGGTTACTGAAACAGGCCGGGTAAAGGCATCTCCTCTGGCTAAAAAAACAGCCGCAGATCTGGGAGTTGAACTTTCAGGATTGTCAGGCACAGGAACAGGAGGACGCATCATTCAGAAGGATGTGTTTGAAGCTGCCGAAAATCAGAAGTCAGTTGCTCCGGTTAAGGACGCTGCACAGACAGCAGCACCTGCAGCACCTGCAGTGCAGGCTGCAACGGCTGATGTTGTAAAGCCATTGTCAAACATGCGCAAGGTAATAGGCAAGAGAATGCAGGCAAGCAAGCAAATTGCTCCTCATGTTACACTTACAACCGAAGTAAATGTTGACAAGACAGTTGCTCTCAGAAGCAAGCTGAACGCATCCAATGCAGACGTAAGATTCAGCTACACAGATATTCTGGTTAAAATGGCTGCGGTTGCTCTTAGAAATCACCCAATAGTGAATTCATCCATTACAGAAGACAGCATCATACTTCACGACAGAGTGAATATAGGAGTTGCGGTTGCCTTGGAAGAAGGACTTATAGTTCCGGTGGTAAAAGACGCGGACAGAAAAGGCCTCAAAGCAATTAATACTGAAACGAAAGAGCTTATTGGAAAATCAAAAAACAATACATTGTCACCAGATGAAATGTCAGGAGCAACATTTACAATAAGCAACCTTGGAGGATATGACATAGATGGATTCAATCCTGTTATAAATCTTCCTGAAAGTGCAATTCTAGGAGTTGGAAGAATTGTGAGAAAGCCAGTAGTGAACAAAAATGATGAAATAGTACCGGCTTCAATGATGGTGCTGAGCCTGTCATTTGACCACAGAGTTATGGATGGCGCTACAGCAGCAAAATTCCTTAAGGATTTAAAGGGATATATGGAAGATCCCGATAATATGTATCTTTAATAAAAATAACAGGGCCGCTATCTTCCGTTATAGGGGATAGCGGTTTGTTTGTAAGGAGAAAATATGAGTGATAAAATAAAAGTTGCGGTAATCGGAGGAGGTCCTGGCGGATATGTGGCAGCAATAAGAGCTGCACAGCTGGGCGGAGAAGTAACCCTGATTGAAAAAGGAAATTTAGGAGGAACATGCCTGAATGTTGGGTGTATTCCTACAAAAGCGCTGCTCCATTCCGCAGAGCTTTATGAGGAAATGAAAGAAGGCGCAGCCTACGGCATAACTGCAAGCGACATAAAGGTAGACTTTGCAAAGGTGCAGGAAAGCAAAAGCGCAGTTACAAAGAAGCTTGTAAGCGGTGTGAAAGGGCTTATGGCAGCAAATAAGGTAAAGGTAGTTAGCGGAGAAGCGTCATTTGTAAGCAAGGACGCAATCGAAGTAAAAACTGAAAAGGGAATTGAAACAATCAAGGCCGATAAATTCATAATAGCTACAGGTTCAATCCCTGCAAAGCCTCCTATTCCTGGAATTGATTCAGAAAAATGCATAGATTCAACAGGGGCTCTCGAGCTTAAGGAAATTCCGAAGTCCATGGTAATTGTTGGCGGTGGTGTTATAGGTGTTGAAATTGCCACATTGTACAGCGCATTTGGCTGCAAGATAGTAATAGTTGAAATGCTCAATGAAATACTCCCGATGATGGACGGTGAGCTCACGAAGACAATAAGAGCGAAGCTGGCTAAAAAAGGAGTGGAAATATATACAGGTGCCAAAGTTACATCCTTCAAGGATGCAGGAGCAAATGTTGAGGTATCTGTTGAAATGGGCGACGGCTCCAAGAAGGTGTTTGCCGGAGAGAAGGCTCTTATTTCCATAGGAAGAAGAACAAATACCGCAACAATCGGCCTGGAGAAGGCAGGAATTGCAAATGACAGAGGAAGAATCACTGTCAATAATAAAATGGAAACAAATGTGCCCGGAATATATGCCATTGGAGACTGTGTGGGGCAGATTATGCTGGCGCACGTTGCATCAGCTCATGGAGAGATTGCTGCAGAAAATGCACTTGGTCACAGCAGCGTATTCGACAGCAAAACAAATCCGTCATGCGTTTATACAAAGCCTGAATTTGCATCGGTGGGTCTCACAGAGGAAGAAGCAAAGGCTCAGGGAGTTGATTACATCGTAGGTAAATTCCCTCTTGCGGCCAATGGAAGAGCTATGATAATGGGAGAAGATGGAATGATTAAAATCATTGCCGGCAAAAAATACAAGGAAGTATTGGGTGCTCACATTATAGGACCGAGAGCGACGGACTTAATCGGTGAGCTTGCTCTGGCAATTGGCATGGAAGCAACAATAGATGAGGTTATTGCAACAATACATGCCCATCCGACGGTTGCGGAGGCTATAAAGGAAGCTGCACTTGCAGTTGAAAAGAGAGCAATTCACATTCCTAACAAATAGTGTGAGGAGAAGAATATGAAAAAAGTCGGTTTTATAGGCATGGGCATCATGGGGCTTCCAATGGCCATGAACTTAGTCAAGAATGGTGTTCAGGTAACAGGCTTTGACGTTGTGGAAAGCAGAAGAAAAGCATTTGAAGAAAATAAAGGAATATCCACCGA
>DNNV01000110.1:0-3502 GCA_003497505.1 Clostridiales bacterium
GAAATGAAAGGACGGTAACACGTTTTATGAAATTAGGTATAGTAGGACTTCCAAACGTAGGCAAAAGCACATTGTTCAATGCAATAACTTCAGCGGGTGCAGAATCCGCAAATTATCCGTTTTGCACAATTGAGCCTAACATAGGTGTTGTGGAGGTTCCCGATAAAAGATTAGATTTTTTAACTAAAATGAGCAATTCAGGAAAGACAGTTCCTGCAGTGATAGAATTTTTTGACATTGCCGGCCTGGTAAAGGGAGCCAGCAAAGGCGAGGGTTTAGGAAATAAATTCCTGTCCCATATAAGAGAGGTTGAAGCAGTTGTACATGTAGTGAGATGCTTCGACGATGAAAATGTAATACATGTTGAGAGCACTGTTGATCCTAAAAGAGATATAGAAATAATCGAGCTGGAGCTTGTTCTTGCGGACCTTGAGGTTATGAGCAAAAGAATGGAAAGGCTCACTAAAATAGTTAAAAATGATAAATCCCTCCAGCCTGAACTGGAATTAGTTCAGAAAATAGTAGCTGCACTGGAAAATGAAAAGCAGGCAAGATTCCTTGATTATACAGAAGAAGAGTTGAAGCTTCTGAAGACATTTAACCTGATTACAGCAAAGCCCGTACTGTATGCTGCAAATGTTGACGAAAATTACATTGCTGATCCATCAACAAATAGCTATGTCAAAGAAGTTGAAAAACATGCCGCTCAGGACAATTCCGAGGTTATAGTTGTTTGCGGAAAAATTGAAGAAGAAGTTTCTGTTCTTGAAGATGAGGAAAAGAAAGAGTTTCTTCATGAGCTGGGCCTTGAAGAATCAGGACTTGATAAGCTAATAAGATCAAGCTACAAGCTTTTAGGTCTCATAAGCTTCTTTACCACAGGCCCCATGGAATCAAGGGCGTGGACAATTATTAAAGGAACAAAGGCACCTCAGGCTGCAGGCAAAATTCACTCCGATATTGAGAGAGGCTTCATCCGTGCCGAGGTAACAGCTTACAAGGATGCATCGGAATGCGGAACAATGCAGGCAGCAAAAGAAAAAGGACTCATGCGCCTTGAAGGAAAAGAATATGTAATGGAAGACGGAGATATTGTTCTCTTCAGATTCAACGTTTAATTTTAAGGACCCTCGCACACAAAGCAAGGGTCCTTTTTTACATACTAATCTCTTCCTTAAGTTTATTGAAATCATTAAATGGCAGCGAACAGTTTTTATTTCTGCACACATAAAATGTAGTTTTATCGTCAATTAATTTGTAGTCACCTATATAATCAATTGTTCTTCTCATTTTCTCCAACGAGTTATATTTCACAGCTACCACTGTATTGTTTATCATAATATTTTCACTTAAAATGCTTTTCAGTTTTTTTAAATCATCATCATTCTCAGCCAGACACACAATTTCTTTAGACTGATAAATCTCGAAAAATGCTGAAAGCAATGCAAATGTATAGCCTGACGGATAATCTGACATATTATTTGACAGATACTGCATATGCACAGCAGCAGAATCTTCAATATCAACCTTTCCCGTAAGTCTTGCCAGCCTGAAAAGGTTCAGTGCAGCTACGGAATTACCGGAAGGTGTTGCACCATCATATGTTTCCTTTGGATTGTAAATTAGCTGTTCTCCTGTTTTACTTTTCATGAAAAATCCACCTGCATCATCCTTGAACAGCTCTATCATTTTTTCATTTAATTCCAAAGCTCTTTTCAGATGATTAATGTTAAAATCCGCCTCATACATTTCCGTAAGTCCCCATACATACATAGCATAGTCATCAAGAGTTCCAACCCCCATGGATGAACCTTCACGATACATTACCTTCATTAAATTTCTGTCAGTTAAGTGCTTTTCAATGAAATCAACCGCCTTTTCCGCCGCTTTCAAATATTTTTCATCGCAGGTAACCTGGTAAGCCTTGGCTAGAGAAGCAATCATCATTCCATTCCACGAGGTTAATATTTTATCATCCTTATGGAGAGCAGTTCTTTTCAGCCTGTATTCATAAAGCTTTTTATTTATTTCCTCTATTCTTTCTTCCTTGCGTGAATAATCATCATTGCCAATTAAATTAGGAATATTTTTGCCCTCGAAATTACCTCTTTCTGTTAACCCGTAATACTGAATGAAATATTCTCCGTCTTCCTTTCCAACAACGTCAACTATTTCACCGGGCGTAAAAACATAATACTTCCCTTCTTCTCCCTCACTGTCCGCATCCTGCGCCGAATAAAAACCGCCCTCTTCATTAGTCATTTCTCTCAAAATATAATCAAAAATTTTTTCGGCTATATTTTTATACAGCTCCCTCTTTGTTATCTGGTAAGCATAAATATATGTATACAGGAGAAGAGCATTGTCATATAACATTTTTTCAAAATGCGGAGCAAGCCATTTTTCATCAGTAGAATATCGTGAAAATCCTCCGCCCACATGGTCGAATATTCCTCCTCTGAACATACTCTCCAATGTTTTTTCAACAGCCTTCAGAGCCTCTTCGTCATCTTCGGCACAATAATAATTCAGTAAAAACATCAAACCGGAAGGCTGAGGAAATTTAGGACTTCTTCCAAATCCGCCATACTTCCTGTCGAAGTTAGATAGTAAGGTATCTCTCGCCTCACGCAACACCTTTTTTGAAAGCTTAATGTCAGATTTCTTACTTCCTTCAACAGCAATTACAGCATCGGTTATCCTATCGCTTGACCTTATCAACTCTTCCTTATTCTTTCCCCATTTATCAACAACTATATTCAGTAGCTCAATCAATCCGGTGCTTCCGTATCTTGGTTTCTTAGGAATATAAGTTCCCGCAAAAAATGGCTTTTGCTCCGGAGTCATTATAACGGTCATAGGCCATCCGCCTCCTCCTGTCATTCTTTGAGTAACATTCATATACACAGCATCAATATCCGGTCTTTCTTCTCTGTCCACCTTTACGGCAACGAAATTCCTATTCAATATCCCCGCAACCTCCATATCCACAAAGGATTCATCCTCCATGACATGGCACCAATGGCAAGTTGACCAATAACATCAATCAAGAATACCCAATAGACAAGAAAATAGGTTTATTCTCTGTTTTAGCCTTAGCAAAAGCCTCTTCGCACCATGGAAACCAATCCACAGGATTGAATGCATGCTGCAAAAGATACGGAGATTTTTCATTTATAAGTCTGTTGGGTATCTCATTATTGGTAATCATATTATCACGCTCCTCTCATTTAAATATTATATAGATATCGTTATTATCTCTAATCCACAATGTTTTATCAATAATAGTTTTACATAGTTCATTTTTCTCTTCATTATTCAAATCTTCATTACCTATTTCAGCTAAAAATTTCTCTATTTTATATAATTTTTCATTTAGATCTGTTATATTAAATCTCCCTATACTATACAAGATTATCCCAAATCCAGAAATATACAGCATAATATCACCGAATGTCAATTGGATTTTGTACATAATTTGTTTTTGCTATCTTTTATGATT
>DNNV01000110.1:3612-4291 GCA_003497505.1 Clostridiales bacterium
TTTTGCTATCTTTTATGATTATCGCACCCAATGTTGCAATCGATAGTAATTTTGCTGCATAAAAACCTTATTTGTTTGGTATTATGTAGTCGTGAATATTGAGAATATGAGAGGAATAGGTTTTTTGTGCCTCCTTTCAATTAAAAAAGCAGGATACTATTTGTAGTATACTGCTTTTTATTTACCTTCTGAATTAGGGCATACTTCATTTACATAATCCCAGTATTCTCCTGGAGTTAAGGGTTTGGGTTCTGCAATCATTTCAGCTACCTTTGCAAGTTCTTTGATCTTGCTACGAAGCATTGGTTGTAAACAGCAAGGTACATGGTCTTGATTAATTCTATGTAATAGAACACATTCAAAACACTTTCCGTGCCACTCACACTTTATTTTAGGGCATGTACAATGTCTATTCTTTTCTGTTTTTATCATTTCTCTACATTCTTTTACCATTTCAAGATATTTTTCTTTTTTCTCTTGGCTAATCTCAATACATTCCAAAAAATCATCTCCTTAAGCATTCTCATTTCACCTTATTCAAATTAAACAACAATTTAATATTATCATAAAATGAACAACGTAAAATCATATTTTATAATTTCAAATAATAATAATACTATTATATCATAAGAGTATATTGACTTACTATTATAATTTATGTAAATCCAGAATCTTCCTA
>DNNV01000117.1 GCA_003497505.1 Clostridiales bacterium
TATTATAGGAGACAGAATGGATATTCAAAAGAGAGTTAATGAGATTTACGGGGATATTGTTGACATCAGGAGAGATTTCCATAAAAATCCTGAGCTGAGCCAGAAAGAATTCAGAACACAAAAGAAAATTCAGGAATACCTCAACCAATGGGGCATAGAAAATTATGAATGTGCTGAAACAGGTGTTGTGGGTATCATAAGGGGAAGAGAGCAGGGAAAGACCATCGGACTCAGAGGAGACATAGATGCGCTTCCTATAAAAGAAAAAAGCAATGTAGGTTACTGCTCAATAAATGACGGAGTTATGCATGCATGCGGACATGATGTGCACACCACAGTATTGCTGGGATCTGCCAAGATACTCAAGGAGCTTGCAGACTCAGAGGAATCCATTGCTGGTAATGTGAAGCTATTCTTTCAACCTGCGGAGGAAACAATCGGCGGGGCAGACAGAATGGTCAAGGAAGGCTGCATGAAGAACCCTGACGTTGATTATGTGCTGGGGCTGCATGTAATGCCATACATAGATGCGGGCATGGTTGAGCTCAAATATGGAAAGCTCAATGCATCCACGGATACAATAGTAATTACATTGAAGGGGAAGGCAGCCCACGGTGCATATCCGGATTTAGGCATAGATGCAATTGTAATGGCAGGACATGTAATTACGGCTATTCAGACAGTTGTGAGCAGAAATACTTCACCTCTTAATTCAGTGGTTGTTTCTCTGGGTAAGATTTCCGGAGGTGTTAAGGATAATGTTATTGCAGATGAGGTAGTTATAACAGGAACCCTGAGAGCGTTGGATGATGCCACAAGAAACTATACAAAGCAAAGAATAAGAGAAATAGCAGAGAACACTGCTAAGGCCTTTGGAGGAATCGGGACAGTACATTTTGAGGACGGATATCAGGCTCTGATAAATAATGACGAGGTGGTTGATGTAATTAAAGAAAACGCCGAAAAGCTTCTTGGCAGGGAAAATGTGGTGTTTAAGGAATTTCCAAGCCTTGGAGCAGAAGACTTTTCATATTTTGCTGATGCTGCAAAAGGCGGATTCTTCCATCTGGGATGCGGAAACAAGAAGTTAGGAATTACAGCATCAATACATACCGAACACTTTGACATTGATGAAGAATGCCTGAAGGTTGGAGTGCTGATGCAGGTGAACAATGTATTATCGCTGTTGAAATAAACGGCATAAAATTACATATAGGGAGGCAAAAATGAAGGTATTTATAAGTGTGGACATTGAAGGTGTTACAGGAGTCACATCCTGGAGTGAAACAACTCTGGGCAATTCAGATTATATTCAGTTTGCGGAGCAGATGACAAAGGAGACGATTGCTGCATGTGAGGGTGCCATTGCAATGGGAGCAAAAGAAATATTTGTCAAGGATGCGCATGATTCAGCAAGAAACATAGATATTCAAAAACTTCCGAGATGCGTGAAGCTAATGCGCGGATGGACCAGCACGCCTGATTCCATGGTTGCGGGACTGGATGAATCATTTGATGCTGCAATATTCATAGGCTATCATTCTGCCGCTGGTACTGACGGAAATCCTCTGGCACATACCATGAACACATCAAGCAACTACATTCTTGTCAATGGTGAAAAGGCATCCGAATTTGTATTTAATACATACATAGCCGCGAATTACGGCGTACCTGTTGTGTTTATGAGCGGAGATAAAATGCTTTGCGAATCCGCAAAGGGATTAGTACCGGAGATTGAAACATTGGCCGTAAAGGAAGGCATTGGCGGAGCTACAGCAAGCATCAATCCTGATCTGGCATGCGACATGATAAAGGAAGGCGTAATCAAGGGGCTGAAACGCATTGAGGCCTGCAAAATAGAAATCCCTGAGCAATTCGAGACTGTAATCAACTACAAGGAGCATAAAGATGCTAAGCATGCTTCCTTCTATCCCGGAGTGACACAGGTTGATTCACATACAATAAAATACACAGCAAATTCCGTAAAAGAATTTGCAACCACAAGAATGTTTATTTTGTAGAATGGATAACAAAAACGGAGACTAGATCTCCGTTTTTTTATTGGGCTAATTTGAATTTACTGATTTTATTTATAAGCAATAAAGTTACAGTAATTTTCAAACATTATTAAACAAAATTGACTTTTAGCGATTATTTCAATATAATCATATCCGAGGTTCATAATTTATGATAAAATTGCAGAACAAGATACAATAAGTTATAGATACTTTTTTATAAATCAACGGAAAGAGCAGTATGCTTACGAGAACACCAGTGGTTTCATATGACAAAATAATGCCTGTGGGATATATGCTCAGTTAATAAGATTTATTGCACAGTCTATAGTGCATATCTGGAATAGAAGAGAGGAAGATATAATGGATGTTTATGTGGCACGTCAGCCTATCTTTGACAGAAATATGAATGTATTTGGTTATGAATTGCTCTATCGCAGGAGCATGAATAATTTCTATGAGGGAATAGATGACAATCAGACAACAGCAGAATTGATAAATAACGCCTTTCTCACAATGCATTTACCCGAGCTCACAGGAGGAGGCAAGGCATTTATAAATTTTTCCAAGGATACGCTGATAAGAGAAATACCTTTCCTTTTACCGGTAGAATTAACAGTTGTTGAGGTTTTAGAAAGAGTTGACATTGACGGAGATGTAATCGAGGCATGCAGGAAGCTGAGAGAAAAAGGCTATACAATAGCTCTTGACGACTTTGTTTTCAATGAATCATACTTGCCGCTTCTGGATATTGCTCATATCATCAAAATAGAATTTCCGGTGGTGGAATACGATGTACAACGGGAACTAATAAAAAAATATAAAAATAAAATCAGATTTTTGGCTGAGAAGGTTGAAACAAGGGAAGAATATCAGATAGCATACGATATGGGATATGATTATTTCCAGGGATATTTTTTCAGCAAACCTGTTATTATAAAAGAAAAAGAAATAGACAGCCTGAACATAAACCTTATTAAAATCATGGAAGTGT
>DNNV01000120.1 GCA_003497505.1 Clostridiales bacterium
TAAGAAAAGCACAAAATGCCAGCATGAACGGTTATAATAACAGCAATTATAAAATTGAATATGCGGATATTGTAGAAAGATAAGAGGTAGGGGATATGATTTACGTAGTTGCCGGTATAATTCTCGGCATAGTTGCAGGTCTTAATTTAAATATGGTATACAGTCCTGATTATGTGGTATACATATCGGTTTCGATTTTGGCAATAGTAAACACGATTTTTGCTTTGCTGAATGAGAATTTAAAGGGCGAGATGAATGCCTTGCGTAGTGCGGTATACATGATCAGGGACTTGGGATTCGGGCTGTTGATGGGATATGTGGGCGAACAGCTTGGACTTCCTGTATATTTAGCTGCGGTATTTGCTTTTGGAAACAGCATATATAAAAATTTGAGCGAGATGATCAACTTTATACTTGAAAAGTATAATAAAAACAAGTAAACTAATTAAAAATGTATATGAATAATCACTGATATGTGATATAATAAAAACAATAAAGAGCAATCATAATTTATATTAAATGGGTAAATAAGAATTTTCTCTTGTTTAGGAGGTCAATATATGTTTCAATTTGAAGAACCATCAGAAAGACTTGCGAATATTAAAGTAATCGGTGTTGGCGGAGGCGGAAACAACGCTGTTAACAGAATGATTGATGCCGGTGTCAGAGGTGTAACCTTTATAACCGTAAACACGGACAAGCAGGCATTGTATACTTCAAAGGCAGAAATTAAGTTTCAGATAGGTGAAAAGTTAACAAACGGTCTGGGTGCCGGCTCAAAACCTGAAATAGGAGAAAAGGCTGCGGAAGAAAATAAGGCGGATATAGCTGAATTGGTTGAGGGTGCCGACATGGTATTCATAACAGCAGGTATGGGAGGCGGAACAGGAACAGGTGCTGCGCCATACATTGCAGGTGTGGCTAAATCAATGGGAATCCTGACAGTTGCAGTCGTTACAAAGCCGTTTATGTTCGAAGGCCGCAACAGAATGAAGAATGCCGATTTAGGACTTAAAAAATTAAAAGAAAATATAGATACACTGGTAGTTATTCCGAACGATAAGCTGCTGGAGATTTCCGACAAGAAAACAACCATGCTCGAAGCCTTTTCACTTGCAGATGATGTTTTAAGGCAGGGTATTCAGGGTATATCGGATTTAATAGCTATTCCTGCAATAATGAACCTGGACTTTGCTGACGTTGAAACAATCATGTCGGCACAAGGCCTTGCACATATGGGAATTGGACAGGCCACAGGCGAAAACAGAGCTCTGAATGCGGTGAAGCAGGCAATTCAAAGTCCGCTTCTGGAAACATCAATCAACGGTGCAAGAGGCGTATTGCTTAACATTACAGGCGGAACAAACATGGGTATTCATGAGGTGAATGAAGCGGCTAAGCTGATTGAAGAGGCTGCGGATCCGGAAGCAAATATAATATTTGGTGCAAACATAGACGAAACTGTTGGGGATGCAATTAAAATTACAGTTATAGCAACAGGTTTCGGTGAAAATAAAGAGAGTGACAAAGCAAGGGTGGGAACAGTCGATGCAAAGGCTGGCAAGGATGACAAGAATGAAAAGAAGGAGAACAATCCGTTCGATTTCCAGATTCCTACTTTTCTAAACAAGAGGCAATAATTAATCGGATTAACTGACAGATGGGGATAGCTCATCTGTTTGTTCTTTGTATGCTTCACATTTTTCAGGGTGTCTGCGATTCCCCTTGCATTATTCATTTTTATATGTTATTCTTTTAAAGGTTAAAAACGAGTATACGAAAATTATTATATAGTAAGGATGATTAAATGATTACAGTAACAAACTTAAGCCTCCAATTTGGCGGGAGCAAGCTTTTCAACGACGTTAATCTAAAATTTGTTCCGGGTAACTGCTACGGCGTTATCGGAGCCAACGGAGCAGGAAAATCAACTTTCCTTAAAATATTATCAGGCGAGATTGATTATACCACTGGAGAAATAGCAATACCAAACAACATGAGAATGTCCGTATTGAAACAGGACCACTTTATGTACGATGATTTGCCGGTAATGGAAACAGTAATAATGGGTAACAAAAGGCTTCATGAAATCATGAAGGAAAAAGACGCACTTTACGCAAAGGAAGACTTCACTGATGAAGATGGAGTAAGGGCTTCCGAACTGGAAGGCGAATTTGCGGAAATGAATGGATGGGATGCGGAAACAGAGGTTGCGCAGATACTTCAGGGACTGGGCGTTGATTCGGACCTTCATTATTCATATATGAGGGATTTAAACGGCGGAGACAAGGTGAAGGTTATGCTTGCTCAAGCGCTTTTCGGACGTCCGGGAATAATTCTCCTCGACGAGCCTACAAACAACCTTGACATAGATTCCATCAACTGGCTTGAGGATTTCCTTTTGGATTTTGAAGGACTCGTGATTGTTGTATCTCACGACAGACACTTTTTAAATACGGTTTGTACACATATAGTCGATATAGATTATAAGAAAATAAAAATGTATGTAGGAAACTATGATTTCTGG
>DNNV01000075.1 GCA_003497505.1 Clostridiales bacterium
TCTTTCATTACTTTGTTTCTTCGTTGTTCTTTTTATTTAGAACTCTCAAAGGTTTCTTATGCTGTTTTATTGTCTAGGTTCTTTTTTCGCCGCTCGCCTTTTAGTGAGACAGCTTAAGTAGTTTATCATACTTTATTCTTTATGTCAACCACTTTTTTTGCTTTATTTTATTGTTTCATTCGCTGCCATCTCCGACAGCTTTGTTAGTTTAACACAGGTGTTTATTGTTGTCAACTAATTTCTCAAATGATTTTTTAAGTTCTGAAAACACCTTAAAAGTCAGAAGTGCTTTTAATTTTAGCCTACTTATCTGCCTTTGTCAATCCCTTTTTAAATTTATTTATCATATTTTAATCAAAGAATTTATCCGTATATAATATATGAAGATTGCGGAAATAGTTACCCCCCCTATCGGTCAAAAATCCAAATAATTTAGCACATTTTATAAAATTGCCTTAATATTTTTGACAAATGAGCCGAATTATAATGTGACTAATTTGCTAATTTAAGTTGGATGGTGTATATATGAAAAACGCATTGCATAAAGAGCTGTCTTCTTCGGAATTATCATTCTTTTGCACCCAGATGGCAATGATATTGAAATCAGGAATGCTCATTTCTGATGGAATTGACTGGATGTACAGTGATTTGGAAGACGGAAGAATGAAAAATATACTTGGAACTCTAAAGGAAGCTCTTGAGGACAAGGTGCCGCTTTACACGGCAATGGAGGATTCTGGATGCTTTCCTTCGCATATAGTAAGCATGTGTCAAATAGGTGTCGTAACAGGAAGGCTTGAGGACGTCATGAACTCATTGTCGCAATATTATGATAGAGAGGCTATGTTGAGATCCAAAATACGCAATTCTATTTTTTATCCTGCAATGCTGTTTGTAATGATGACTTTTGTTATAATTCTTCTGGTTACAAAGATTTTTCCTATTTTTGAAGGAATGGTACAGGAGCTTGGAGGAGAGCTGCCAAGCGGGCAAACTTTCAATATATCCTTTGCTACAGGTATGATGACAGGTAAATTTGCTCTTATATTTGTTCTGGCAGTTTTATTTATAGGTGCCGCCATGCTGATATTTTATAAATCCCAAAGCGGAAAAGCATGTATGGGCAATTTTCTCCATAGATTTGTATTTACAAAGACCATCATGCAAAAAATAACTGCCTATAGATTTTCATCAGGTTTATCACTTCTTTTATCAAGCGGAATGAACATAGAAAGTTCAATGAGCCTTCTACTTGATGTTATTGAAGAGCCGCAACTAAAAAGCAAGTTGGAACAATGCAGCCAATACATAAATTCCGGAGATGATTTTATAAAATCAGTATCAAGACTGTCTCTGTTTTCCGGTATTCATCTCCAAATGTTGAGCATGGGACAACGTATAGGCGAAACGGACGTTGTAATGAAAAAATTGACGGATATATACGAGAATGAAGCGGATCAGGCTATAAACAGTGCCGTATCATTGGTGGAGCCGGTCCTGGTAGGAGTATTGTGTATCGTTATAGGTTTCATATTGATCTCCGTAATGCTTCCTCTGATGAACATAATGTCTTCAATAGGCTAGGAGGTAATAATTTGAAAATCCATAAGCTGAAAATTCTCTCCATATGCATAGTAATTGCTTTTTCAATTGCTCTGTACATAGCTGTTGAGAATACTCAGGAATCAAATGAAATCGAAAAATACAACATATTAAAAGATGCCATAATAAAAAACGCTGTTTTATGTTATGCCATTGAGGGCTTTTATCCTCCGTCAATAAAGTATCTGGAGGATAATTACGGATTGGTTGTAAATCACGACAAATATGTTGTGAGTTATCGCATCTTCGCTTCAAACATAATGCCGGGAATTGAAATTTATTTAAAATAGGTGAGCCTGATGATTAATAAAAATAATGAAAAGCAATTTTCATTTCAATTTGTTTTTATAATGATCCTTTTTCTAATGATTGTAATTTTATCGTCTATGATCATATTGCTTGGAAAAAACATATATTCTAAGGTTAATGAAGAAAGAGCACTCAATTACGAAAAAAGAGTTTCTATTTCATATGTTGCAAATAAAATTCGTCAAGCTGACAGAAAAAACGGTGTAAGAACAGAAAGCCTTAACGGTCGGAGTGCTGTAGTAATAAGCGAGATATATGACGGCTACGAATTTGAAACATGGATTTACTTTTATGACGGAGCAATTTATGAAATGTTTGCGGATAAAGGCATGTCCTTCAGTCCCGATGACGGCATGAAGGTAACGGATGCCGAAAGCTTTAATATAGAAAAACTTAAAGATAATTTATACAAGCTCAGCGTATCGGATAATAAAAAAACAACTGAGCTTATTTTAAACTTATATTCTAATTAAGAGGTTGAAATGAAAAATAAGATATCTGTAAACTTAGAGGTATCCCTTGTTGAAATTATAATATCAATATTAATATTTGCCATTGCTGGAGCTATTATACTCAATTGCTTTGCACTGTCAAGATTCACTCAGATAAAAGCAAACGACATGATATTTGCAGGAAATATCGTTCAATCCGGCGCGGAAATGATTAAGTCCTTCGACAACATGAACGAAGCCGAAGAATATTTCACCAAAAACTACACGGATAAAAATGAAGCTATCGATGGCATTACCTTTATTAATTACTATGATAAAAATTGGGATGTTTGTGATAAGGAAGATGAAGTATATGTTGTATCAATAACCATAGCAGATGCTTCAATAAATTCCCGCAAGCTGAAAGATATAAATATTACTGCCGAAAAATCCATACCTTATCCTTTTATCGACAAAGGAACGGGCATTACAACATTGTATGAAATAAACACCAAGAAATTTTTCTCTGACAGTGGCAGGAGGTAAAAATGGAGCATAAAACTATGAAGTCTTCCAACGCTTCTCTTGGAGCAGGCGGCACCATCATTGTGGTAATATTTGTTGTTGTATGTCTCACCGTATTTGCATCCCTGTCTTTTGTGACAGCAATTTCAGACTTGAAGCTTGCAAAAAAAACGGAGGAAATAAATTACGATTATTATGACACTCATGGTAAGGCTGAAGAAAAACTATCTGATATATTCGGAATGCTGGACTCAATATCTGATTCGCATCTGACGTCCGAGCATTTTTACGACTCTGCCTCCGACTTGCTTTCTGAAATTGAAGGAATCTCTGCAATTGAAAAGAATAACAGTTCTTTAAAAATATATTACGAAACACTCGGAACTAAAAATCAGAAAATTTGTGTAACATTAAATATATTCTACGACGAGTTAATAGGACAACCACGCTATGACATTGAAACATGGAATTTAACAGCAATAGAATTGCCTGTTTTTGAGGAACAAAATATTGACCTGTGGAAAGGATTGGAATAACATGAATACTGAAGAAATATTTAATTATGCGATAAATGTAAAAGCCTCCGACATTTTTATAATTGCGGGAAGACCTCTTTCATACAAAATTATGGGAGAAATTGTTTCTGTAGATACGGTTCCTCTAACCGCTGAGGATACATACAATATAATACGGGATATATTCGCAATTGCCAAAAATGAAAATATAGACGAGCTGTGCAGCAGAGGGGATGAAGATTTCTCTTTCTCGGTACCCAAGCTGGGCAGATTCAGAGTAAGCGCATATATGCAGCGCAACTCCTACGCTGCCGTTATAAGGGTGGTTTTTTTTGAACTTCCCGATCCGGGCAGGCTCAGAATACCGGATGTTGTGATGGATTTACACAAAAAGACAAAGGGACTGGTCCTGGTCACAGGCCCTGCGGGCAGTGGCAAATCAACGACGCTGGCATGTATAATAGATAAAATAAACCAGGAAAGAAACTGCCACATAATGACTTTTGAGGATCCACTTGAATTTATTCACAGGCATAAGAAATCGATCGTGAGCCAGCGTGAAATATACACGGATTCCGAAAGCTACATTTCTTCGCTTCGTTCAGCGCTGAGACAGTCTCCTGACGTTATGCTCATAGGAGAAATGAGAGACCTGGAAACTATTGAAATTGCTCTGACTGCAGCAGAAACGGGACATCTTGTTTTTTCCAGCCTGCACACAACCGGTGCAGCAAACACAATAGACAGGATAATAGACGTATTTCCTTCAAATCAGCAGCAACAAATAAAAATACAGCTTTCAATGCAGCTTCAGGCGGTTATATCTCAACATCTCATTCCGTCACCTGTCATAGGCAGAGCAGCCGCATTTGAGGTAATGCTTGTAAATAACGCCGTTTCAAATTTAATAAGAGACTCCAAGGTTCATCAGCTGAACAGCCTTATATATTCGTCCGAAGGAAAAGGGATGAAGTCAATGGATACAAGCATAATCGAGCTGTACAGAGAAGGCCTCATAACAAGAGAAAATGCATTGCTTCACGCATATGACCCTGACTTTATGGTCAAAAAATTAGTATAAAATTAACCCCTGTGACAACAATGAACTGAACCCATAAAAACGGACATTGCAAAAATAACCCCCTTATCGTAGAATATAAAAAACTACGATAAGGGGGATTTTTCATGGCGACAAAAGGTCAAAAACAATTCGGAGATATTATTCTGGATGAAGTATTAATGATGAAAGAACAAGGAAAAACTAATAGGGAAATCAGTGAGTATTTCGGTTTCAAGGATAAATTCGTAATAAAGCAACTAATCGCACGATATCACAGAAAACAAAAGAAGCTTGAAGCAGGAATCTTAATCAGACCAAAGGGAAGACCTAAAAAAGATACAGAATTAACAATGGAACAAAAGAAAGACAATCAAATCAGGCAACTAAAGATGGAAAATGAGTTGCTTCGGTCTTTTCTTCAAATCGTTGAAGGGAGGTGAAACCAAATATAAAATACTTGGCAATTTATCATAATAAGAAAAAATATCCAATATCACTTATGTGTAAGTTTTTTGAAGTGTCACGAAGTGGATACTACGATTTCATAAAAAGAATGGATCAGCCTGATAGGGATGAAAAGATAGCTAGTTTTATTCAGAAGTGCCAAGAGCGTTCGCATAAAACATATGGGTATCGTAGAGTAAAGATATGGCTTCTCAGAGAAATTAGATTAGTAGTGAATCATAAGGCGATTCTGCGAATAATGAATAAGTACGGACTTCTCGCTGAGATTCGTAGAAGAAGAAAGTATAAAAAGATGGGTGAGTATCTCCATAGATACGAAAATATACTAAACAGAGAATTTGAAGCGAGTAAGCCAAATCAGAAGTGGGTCACTGATATTTCGTATATCCATACTGGAAAAGGCATACTTTATCTTTCAATAATTCGTGACTTGTTTGATAGAAGTATCATTGCACATAAGACTGGAACTGAGCAATCTGTTAATCTCGTTCTTAATACAATTAAAGCTGCAAAACAAAATGAAGAAGTCACTGCAGAGGTGCAACTCCACAGTGACCAAGGTTTTCAATACACTTCCACAGGGTATTTTAACCTAACCAAAGAATACGGCATAATTCCGTCTATGTCAAGACGCGGAAATTGCTATGATAATGCATTAGCAGAAAACTTCTTTGGCATTTTAAAATCTGAATGCATTAATAGAATAAAGCCAAAAACTTTTGATGAAGCTCGCCGACTCATTTATGATTATATAGACTTTTACAATAACGAACGCATTCAGCTAAAAACAAAACTGACACCGTTTGAAAAACGACGCCAGTCTGCATAATCTTTAGATATTCTGCGACAGGGGTATTTATTTCCTGTCCGTTACCTAGGGTTCAGTTCACAACACAGGGGTTTTAATTTTAGTATTCAAATTCTTTGGTGTAATTTTTGCTGTTTATTAATTTATTTGTGCTTTCCATAACCTTTGGGCTGTTTGACTGCTTTGCGGAAGATGCTATTGTTGAATCCATCAGCCTCCATTGGTTTCCGTCGAAATACATTTCATTCAGCACAATCCATCCTGTTTCCTCGGTGTATACTTCATTCCACGCATGGTATGCACTTAGATTTGAAGTGTAACCCATGACAAGCTTGGACGGAATGGACTCCGATCGAAGCATAGCTGCCATTACAGCTGCGTAGTCAAAGCAAATTCCCTTGTTTTTATTCAGAATATCGTCTATTGACGGAAGATATCCGCTTTTTACGGTCTTTGCTTTCTCATTATCATATGTTATGTTTGAAATTACATAATCATATATAACATCAAGCTTTTCAATATCTGTTGTTTTTCCTTCTGTCAGTTCTTTTGCTTTTTTTACCGTTTCTGATTGATCATTGAAATTAACCATCTGGTTTGGTACTAAATATGGCGCATTCTGGTCTTTAAGCTTAACAGTAATAGTGCTTGTCTGAACTGTTGCGTACTTATTGTCGCTTATATTTTCAAATACTCTAATTTTATAGCTGCCGTCTCCCAACTGCAAAGTATATGTGTCGTAGTCTCCTTTGTTATTCAAATCATATGTATATTGAGAGGTGCCCTTATCAATTATAACCTTGAGTTTTTTCGTTGTTTCATTTAAGTATTTTACTTTTATATATCCCTCCGAGGCATTTGAAGCATCAATTTCCGACTTGGAGCTTTTATATATATCCGATGCATAAGCCACGGAAGATAGAGCAAGTATCATAATCAATGTGAATAATATTATTTTTTTCATGGTTGTCCTCCTTTATAAAACAATAAAAGCTTTGCTGAAATCAGCAAAGCTAAAACAATCAATGTAACATTGTACAGCAACTGGCTGTCATACCACTTTCATGGCTTAGACCCTATAGCTTTGCGTCATTTTCTTTAGAAAATTTTGCCTATTTAATTACCTACATGTTACCATATCAATAAACATTTGTCAACAATATTGTTCACCGTTTGACATCTTTTTTTATATGTCAACTTGCGGTTAATTATTTCTTTTCACACTGAAAAATGCCGACTCTGCACCATTATAATAGCCATATTTTTTTAATGACATTCCCATGTTGATGAGAGACTTGATTGCCCCGGCATTATTCACGTCTGTCACAGCTGTTATTTCATCGATTCCCAGCTCGTAAAGCCCGTAATTAACAACAGCACGGGTTAATTCCGATGCATATCCCTTGCTCCAGTAATCCGGATGTATTTTAGTACCTATTTCAACCCCCCTGATCTTGGAGGAATAAATGAGCTGTGTAATTCCTATTACCTCATTTGTTTCTTTTACTACTACAGCCCAGCTGTTTAACATATCTCTTTGATAACCGCTGATATATTTATTTATCTGACGTTTACACTCTTTCATGGTGCTCAGCCTGTTCCATGGAATATATTTAATGATTCTGTGATCGCTTTCTATCTTATAAAGGCTCAAAACATCATCTTCATCAAACTCTCTTATAATCAATCTGTCTGTTTCTGTAATAATATTCATTTTTTTGCCTCACCTAATAATTGCTTTATTCTTATGTTATGTCAGTAGTTATTACATGTGAGGAATTTTGTCAAAAAAAGAGATTAAGGCACAAAAAAAACAAGTTATTAGATAACTTGTCTTTCGATGCGGATGAAGGGACTCGAACCCCCACGGTAACCCGCTAGATCCTAAGTCTAGTGCGTCTGCCAATTCCGCCACATCCGCTGGCTGGTTGTTGCGTTAACAACAAAATTTATTATACTACTGAGAAACCGCTTTGTCAAGAACTTTTTTACAAGATTTATTTTTAAATTTTATAAGCTTGTCAAAGCTGTCAATAACCTCAATATCACCGTTAAATATAGACGTCTGTCCAGTGCTTGAAATACTTGATGTATATGCTACAGGCCTGCTGTATGCATTTGCAAACTTAACCGTATGAGATGTACCGCCTTTCTGGCCTCCCTCAATTACTATCACACCCTCGGACAGAGCCGCTATAACTCTGTTCCTGTCAATGAAGGCGTGTTTTTCAGCCTTGACGTTTGGTGGAAGCTCGGATACTACCGCACCTCCATTCAATATAATCATATTGTACAGTGCCTTGTTATTTTTCAGTACTTGAAGATGACCCGAAGGAATAACAGCCATAGTTCTTCCTTTGGCCTGCAGACAGCCGTTATGGGCAGCCTCATCACATCCCGAAGCAAAACCGCTTACTATGCAGCAGTGCTCCTCAGTTAGCTTTTCAGCAAAAATGGAACTGATCTCATAACCTTCCTGCGAGGGGTTCCTCGAACCAACTATTGCAATGTTGCTGTTATAATGAAGCAAATCCTCATGACCGTCAACATAGAGTATTAATGGTCTATCCTCTATTTCATTCAGCCTTTTCGGATAATCGTCATCATATATTCCTATAATTTTAATTTTATTTTTTTTGCAGCATTCAAGGATTTCTGAAACATTAGACTCGATTTTTTCCAAATCTATTTTAAGTCTTTTTATGTCCATGTCTTTTAATAGCTTTACGATATCCGAAAAGTTGTTTAATTTTAAGTTTTTGTTTTCAATGTAACACAAAATTTTGCTGAT
>DNNV01000225.1 GCA_003497505.1 Clostridiales bacterium
TGCAGACGTTGTAGCAGCTGTCTTGGCAACAATTCTGTATCTTTATGGCGGGAAACCTTTCTACATGGGTGCGAAGGATGAGTTTATGTCAAAAGCACCCGGCATGATGTCCTTGATTACTTTGGGAATAACGGTTTCCTATGTGTATAGTGTTTACGCAGTGGCCGCTCGATATGTGACCGGCGAACATGTAATGGACTTCTTCTTTGAGTTTTCAACTTTAATTTTAATTATGTTATTTGGACATTGGATTGAAATGAAGGCATTGGGTGAAGCTGGAAATGCGCAAAAAGCTCTAGCAGAATTGTTGCCCAAAGACGCTCATGTTGTTTTAGAAGATGATTCGATTGGAACTCGCCCTGTGTCTGAACTTCAAGTTGGAGATGTTATCCGAGTTCAAGCAGGAGAAAATGTTCCAGCTGATGGTATTATTATTCGCGGAGAATCCCGTGTAAACGAGTCTCTCTTAACGGGTGAATCTAAGCCAATCGAAAAGAATATTAAAGATCAAGTCATTGGTGGATCAACAAATGGTAGTGGTGTTCTATATGTAGAAGTAACAGAAACAGGCGATAAGTCCTTTATCTCGCAAGTACAAACATTAATTAACCAAGCACAAAGTCAGCCTTCTCGAGCAGAGAATTTGGCCCATAAAGTAGCTAGCTGGTTGTTCTACATTGCAGTAATAGCAGCTTTAATCGCTCTAGTAGCCTGGATGATCATTGCAGATTTACCTACAGCCGTTATCTTTACTGTAACGACGTTAGTTATTGCCTGCCCACATGCTTTGGGTCTTGCAATTCCTTTGGTAGTATCACGTAGTACTAGTTTGGGTGCGAGCCGAGGATTACTAGTTAAAAATAGAGAAGCGTTGGAATTAGCTACTAAAGCGGATGTCATGGTATTGGATAAGACGGGTACATTAACGACGGGAGAATTTAAGGTCCTGAACGTTACACATTTGAGCGGTGCCTATACACAAGAAGAAATTATTGTCTTAATGGCCGGCATCGAAGGAGGCTCTAGTCATCCAATTGCCCAATCGATCGTCCAGCATGCAGAAAAGAACGGTCTCAGCCCTGTATACTTTGATTCCATTGAAGTTATTTCAGGTGCAGGAGTAGAAGGCGAAGCCAATGGTCACCGTTATCAATTGATTAGCCAAAAATCATATGGAAAAACGTTGGATATGGAAACGCCGAAAGGCGCCACAGTGAGCATACTCGTCGAAAATGGCGAAGCAATCGGCGCCGTTGCATTGGGAGATGAACTAAAGGAAAGCAGTCGAGATTTAATCCAAGCGCTGAAAAAGTACGGAATCGAGCCGATCATGGCTACCGGTGATAACGAAAATGCTGCACAAGGAGTGGCGGAAGAGCTAGGCATTCAATATAGAGCAAACCAATCTCCCGAAGATAAATACAATCTAATCGAGTCCATGAAAAATCAAGGCCAGACGGTTATCATGGTAGGAGATGGCGTCAATGATGCACCCTCTCTTGCTTTGGCAGATGTGGGCGTGGCCATTGGGGCCGGGACGCAAGTGGCCCTGGATTCTGCCGACGTCATTCTGACCCAATCAGATCCGGGAGATATCGAATCCTTCATTGAATTGTCCCGAAATACCACCCGTAAGATGAAGCAAAATCTTGTCTGGGGAGCGGGTTATAACTTTATTGCTATCCCGATAGCCGCTGGTATTTTGGCTCCTATCGGAATAACTTTGAGCCCCGCGCTTGGAGCAGTATTCATGTCCCTCTCCACTGTTATCGTTGCGACCAATGCAATGCTTTTGAGATTAGACCCGAAATAAAACGAAGCAGGAACAAAAAAACACTGGCTGGTGTGCTGTACAAGGATATACGTACACCCACGGATTTCCGAGAAAAAACAGGACTCCATCATTTTAATCTGGACCTGATTTCAAGGACAATATCGGATAGTAATTCTTAACACAATTTTACCCGCAGCTCTTTTTATTGAGTTTCGGGTTTTCAATTTATAAACATTCAATTGTTATTTGAAACCAAATGGTTTACAATATTTCTATTGAGGCATGGAGGGACTATTATGAAAACCTCGGACATGATACGACGGCTATGTGAACAAATGAATATCAGTGTCTCCGAACTGGCTAGACGCTTAGATCAGTCGCCACAGAACTTCGGGAAGAAGCTGAAGCGTGAAACGATAACCTTAGAAGAGCTTAAGACCATAGCAGATGTGATGGATGTTAAGTTTGAACAGGCTTTTATTTTGCCTGATGGTAACGAAATAAAAACAGGAAGCGAGTAAAGGAGGCGGTCTACTATGATGATCAGCCCGGAAGGATATTATGAAGAGTATCTCAAAGGAAAAACAAAAGAGCAGATTATGACCGCTATACGTGGGCTTAAGCAGGAAATAGGCCGTCTTAAAAATACGATGGAAAGCCCAGACTATGGCCAAGAAGAAATTGTGCATCCGAGTGAAGATACGCGCCTTCACTGGACTCGTGAGTATTTGGAAAGAGCTAAGCAAGCTTATGCTGAGGTTGGTGGAACTTATACTTTATCAAAATCAGAAGAAAAGGCTGCTGACTTTGATTCAAACATGGATTTCATCAGCAAGATTATTTTTAGCATTGGCGGTTACTTTGGTGGTTATCGCAGCTATGTAATAGAGCTATCAGATGGATTGAGAGCATATACAAAGTTATGGGAAGATGAAGAACCACTTGTTCTGCTTGATGAAGATGATGAACCTTTCACAAAGGAAACCTTTATAGCTGCTCTGGCTGACCTTCACATTGGTGAGTGGCGCAGAAGATATTCAACACTGGTTTTGTTACACAGTATGTGATGGCACGCAGTGGGAGTTAGAATTTGAATATTATAATGGCCACAAGACGGTAAAGTTTGACGGTGATAACTCATACCCGTATAACTTCGATAAGTTTCAGATGCTATTTGGCATTGATGATACGGAGGATGATGATGAGTAAAATCGATTATGTAAAGGAGGTTCAAAATTGGATAAAAACAAATTGAAAGCGTTATTATTTGATGAGCTGCGCACTTTGTATAGGAACTTTCTACATAGCCAAGACATTTCAAAATTAACGATCGATACTGCTTATAGTGACACCTTCTACCTATGGAGAAAAGGCAGCAAAGACCTTTTCTGGGATACAGTGACGGATACTGATTTTGAAAATGTGGCAAAGAGTGAACTAATAAAGACTCTTTCCGAGCACTCGACTGGAAACGTTAAGTCACTAGCGAGTAATTACTTGTCCCATTTAAAACGATTTCGTTTATTTTTGTCATCAAATGGGACAATGGAATCCGTTGAGATTAAAAAACCAATTAAAGTAAAGCCAATAAATATGAGTCGAGAAATAATAATTAATAAAATGTATGTTGGAGGCTATCTGTTAGAGGGCGATAATATAGGCCATGAAATCATCAATCTCTATAAGGCGGATGATGGAAAAAACTATATCTATCTCAATTCACAAGGAACAATAGACTTATCTCATGGAAAAAATAGAATAACTGTTTTGATGGTGAGAAAATTTGCAACGAAAACATATAAAGTGCTGGCCAAGGCAGATGGGGTTACGATTCTTGATTTTGCGGACAGCAGACTACCGCGAAAAGAGAGATATAAAGGGCAAGTTGCATTAGGACTGACATATGGCGGAATAAGCCTTGTAGATCTATTTAATGAGAATTCTTTTCGCGGTAGTCTAGAAGATGAAAAAAATGCCTACGCAACGTTTATTGCAGATAAGGTTATAAAGCCGAAAATGCAGATATATATTACAGATGATGCGTCAGCAAGTGGTGACAACACCTTTTTCGTTCGTACATATAAAGGATTTGGCAAACAAACATTAAGGGAATTCTATAACGAAAATGAAAAGCCGGATTCTTTCGTTGATTTGAATAAGATAATTGAGAACAAAGAGTTATGGGAAGAGGCAAACACGACACAAGCAATTTCTGAATTACCTGAACCTCAAAAAGATCCATACTTCAATTTCATGAAAATAATCAAACATGAGGACAAAGAACTCGCTTTTTCGAACATGTTTGCTTACTTTTTCAATCTCAATAGAGATGCCTTTTCTCTTTTTGCTAACGATGTTCTGCATATCGAGATGCAAGCAGATTTCACTATTGAGAGAGAAAAGAAAAACATTGACCTGCTTGTATCAGATATAAATAATGTCGTCGTAATAGAAAATAAAATAAAATCGAGCATCAATGGTATTGATGACCGTCACGATATCTACAGTGATCAAGTACAATCACAACTAAAAAAATACTTTCAATTTGTTACCTCTGATGATGATTATTGCTCGAAAACAGCAAGTTGCTTTATATTTTCACCCAATTACAATCGCATTGAACTGAGCAAATTTTCGTGCGGTGAAAAATATACTGTTATTTATTATAGAGAAATTTATAATTTCTTCATTGAACATAGAAAACTGTTTGATGATGTGCCTTATTTTAATGACTTCATTAATGCAATGTACAAGCACACAAAGGACTATGATAATGAGTTAGAGGAAGAGATGCAAAGAAGATTTCAAAATACGATTTACAATGCAAAGAATCGGTAGAAATAAGTGGAGGGATAAAATGAATAAAATAACCATCGAGTTTTTTCATGACGTCATATGCAGTTTTTGTTTTCCAATGTCCTATCGGATGCGGCAGCTCCAAAAACTGATGCCGGAAATAGAAATCGTGCATCGCTCCTATGCCTTAGTGAAATCGGAACGCGATTTCGACGCGATGTTTGGTTCAAGAGCAGCAGCCAAGGCTGAGATTATGAGTCATTGGGAACATGCAAATCATAATGATGACCACCATCGGTTCAACATCTCCGGAATGCGCCAGACAGACTTTTTGTTTCCGTCTTCTATGAAAGGCCTTATTGCATGCAAAGCGGCATACTTCGTAGCGGGCGATGCTGGGTATTGGGATGTTTTTGACGCGCTGCAAAATGCCTTGTTTGTACAAAATCAAAATATTGAGGAAAACGAGATTATCGAGGACTGTGTCAGAGAAAGTGGTATCGACTTTGAGTCCTGGGTGCACCATTACAATAGCATAGAGACAAAAGATGCAGTAGAGAGTGACTTTCTTCTTGTAAAACAATATAACATTCAAGGGGTCCCGGCACTCGTCATAAATGGGAATCAGCAGATTAGCGGCGCACAACCCTTATCTAAAATTATCCAAGTCATAGAGGAAATTACAAAAGGAAAAGAACAGCCGACATCTGACGGAGCTTCCTGTCGCTTGGTGGACGGAAAAATCGAATGTGAATGATCCATTTGAAAAGTATTGATATGTTCTCACGAACAGACAAAACCATTGCTATGTTCCCTCGTCCCTAGAAAGAGCAAAAAAGGTCGTTGACCTGTTTCCACTAACGTAAGATACCAAAATTGGCAACTGACATCATAAAAAATGACTCGGGCCATGTTGAAACAGTGGTATTGATGGCAAAAGTTTCATCCACCAAGTAAATAAAGTGTAGATGTAATTGTTAATCGAAAAGTGATCCACATATTAATCGAAAAGTATACCACTTTTGACTTTATTTAACGCTAGCTTTTAACCAGTTTGCAGTTTCTTGAATTCTATAAGTGCTAGTGTTCATATGTTAGTCTAACCATTGTAGTATTTAACTTAGATTTTAAGAAAGTAGCTGGAATTCTAGGTATGTTTACACCTAAATTTATTAAGAAAGCTCAAAGAGGGCTATATGAATTAGTTGAAAAGTCAGAAATAGAAAATAAGGAACTAATTGATAAGGTTCAAGAAATCGTGGTTGAAAATTTAGGAGAAGAAAATATTCATGCGGTGATTGGCGAAACCACAGAATACCAAATTTCAGAGATTAACAACTCACTAGAGGAAAAACAAAAAGAACTCATCAAGCTGGCTAATAAGGGTCAAGACTATGAACACCTAGCAGATGAGATTGATGAGCTGAGAGACAAGCGACAAATCCTTTTAGTAGAAGATGCCTCCCTCAGTGGCGAGAACGAGCGAATCAATGAGCTGATTGAATTTATCCGCTATAACAAATACCGTACTCTGAGATATGATGATACCCTAGTAAGGAAGATTATCCAGAATGTTAGTGTTTATGATGACCACTTTGTAATATGCTTTAAATCTGGTATTGAAATGGAAGTATGATTTAATACTAATATAAACCGTCAATTAAGAGTTAGGTTCTCTTGATTGACGGTTTTTGCATTGACTTTTACATGAATTATACATGTGATATTATCAAAAATGTTGTTTATAAGGTTATTGATAAGGAGTTGACCACATGAGTGATGTAATAAGCTGTTAGATGAAGCTATTAAAGAAACCGAAAACTTGTACGAAGGTGAAGTCTTTATTTTTAAGGATTTGTTTAAAGGATATGTATGGAACAGGATACCGAGAAAAGATGGTACTAATGTCTTAGTAGATGTTTTTGAGATATTTTAAATAATATAAAAAACACTTGAATAAATGCTCATATAACTATTGACACAAGAGAAAAACAATAATATAATAAATACACAACGCATGAATGCTTGTTCAAGGATTCAGATGAAATGATTTAAAAAGAGGTGATAATATGACTAAAAAATTTAATTCAATTGAAAGATGTGACTGCAATGTAATTCATGAGGATATTGTAAATCAAGTTAGAGATAAAATGCCTCGAGAAGAAAGCCTTTATGATCTAGCAGAATTATTTAAAGTATTTGGAGATTCAACACGAATCAGGATATTATGGGCTTTACATGAAGCTGAAATGTGTGTTTGTGATATCGCTGTATTACTTAACATGACACAATCAGCAATTTCCCATCAGCTGAGAGTCTTAAAACAAGCTAATTTAGTGAAAAACAGAAAAGAAGGCAAAGTAGTATATTATTCATTAGTTGATGATCATGTAAGAGAAATATTTGACCAAGGTCTAATTCATATCAACGAGAAGTAGTAATGCGGTAGAATAGAATATTTTTTGAAGATATTTGGGCATATATTTAAGTCTTCATTTCAAATGAGCAATGCTTCAAGAAAATTTGAAAAAGACTTGTAGTATTCAAAATAAAATTACAAATAATATTTAGGAGGATTTAATAATGAAAAAGAAATTTATACTTGAAGGTTTAGATTGTGCAAATTGCGCGGCAAAAATGGAAA
>DNNV01000113.1 GCA_003497505.1 Clostridiales bacterium
CGATAAAAAGGTGTATATTTATCAAGAATATTCCCGTGAGTTTAAAAATAATTTCATTAAATCTATAAAAACACTTTCTGAAAAGGCAGTGAAGAGCAATGTGGCTCTTGCCGTGGAAAACAGCGCCAATTTTGGGAAGGCATATATTCAGGATGCACTGAATGAGGCAGTTTTGTACCCCAATGTGGGGCTTACATGGGATACAGGGCATGATGCAGTCAGCGGATTCACGGACCGTGAATTTCTTATGCTTCATGAAAAAGAAATTATTCATATGCATATCCATGATGTTATAGGAAAAAAGGATCATCAGATTTTATTCAGAGGGGATTTGGATATACGGTCTCTGATCGAATTTGCAGGGAAGAAAAATATTGGTATTCTGGCAGAAGTAAAAACTGCCGAGGCACTGAAGGAATCCATATATGAATTGAGGACAAGAAAATTAATTTAGCGTGATGCGGGAGGAATTTTGAATAAAAAGATATTTAGTCTGCTCCTGATTGTGATTTTGACAGCGGCTTTCATTGCGGGATGCATGATGCCGCAGGTTGTTGAAAATAATGAAACAAATGTGGTGGCAGATGAAAAAGAACAAGCAATAAATGAGGATGGGAAATATACATCAACTGAAGAGGTCGCACTGTACATACGTACCTACGGAAGACTGCCATCAAACTTCATAACAAAAAAAGAAGCAATGGCTCTGGGATGGAACAGCGAAAAGGCGAATTTGTGGGATGTGACAGACAGGATGAGCATAGGCGGTGATTCCTTCGGAAACAGGGAGGGCACTCTTCCAAAAAAGGAAGGCAGGAAATGGTTCGAATGCGATATAAACTATGAGGGAGGCTACCGGGGGGCAGAAAGAATAGTTTATTCGAATGATGGCCTTATCTACTACACTAATGACCATTATAAGACATTTGTTCAATTATACTAGCATACTGGGAGAAAGAAATGATTGTAATAATTTTAGATGGCAGCAAAATGACTTCAAGAGATACGGCACACAAATATATAAAGGAATGCATGAATTTCCCCGAATATTACGGTGAAAATCTGGATGCTCTGTGGGATTTACTCAGTACATGGGCATCTGAAACAACAGTTTATTTGTTAAATGAAGAGAAAATGCATGAAAATCTGGGAGAATACGGCGAGCTGCTCAAAGGTGTGTTTCAGGAAGCAGCCTACGAAAATGACAATATATGTTTTGTGGTGTCTGCGGACGAAGAGAAAATCGTGAAAGGAATATGAAATGAAAATAGTTTGCTTGGGAGACAGTCTGACATACGGACTCGGAGTGAGAAGGTCAAAGGTGTGGACTAAGCTGTCTCAGGATAAATTGGGTATTGAAATAATAAATGAGGGTATATCAGGAGACACAACCGGAGGTATGCTCAGCAGATACAACAGTTCTGTATATGACAGAAGACCGGAGGCCGTCTTAATAATGGGTGGAGTAAATGACTTTATTGTGGGAGCTGATTTAGGTGTAGTAAAGGCAAATATGATGGCAATGGCCCACCAGTCGGTTGCAAAATACATAGATCCTATCATAGGCATACCCGCAAAGTTTGATGCTGAAAATGTGAGACAGGATTGGGCGCAGTTTTCGGATTTCAATGAGGTTGCAAAAAAGCTTGAGGAGTATCGGCATTGGATTAAGCTGTTTTGCAAAACATTTAATTTAAAGTATATTGATTTTTATTCGGAGATGGAGAGTGAAGCAGGAGACGAGCTTAAGGAACTGTATATTGACGGACTCCATTTCAATGAGAGAGGAAATGAAATTCTTTCGGAAATATTCTGCAGGTCGGTGGAATCATTCAGGAAGAAATAACATAAGGAGCGGCTGAAGGGCACATGTTATGCTAACCTTCAGCCGCTCTTATTATTATTTAAAGTCTTCAAACATAATAACGCTGTTTACTTCTTTTACAATGCTTAATCTCTGTATTTCTTCAATGGTTGATATAATGCTGCCATGCTCAGACGCACATGTAACAACTGTAAGAGAAGCAAGACCGCCGTCTCTTTCTTCTAATGCAGATGAAGCAAGACCTATGTTTTTTGCCGCAAAAGCAGGGGCTATTCTTCCGAGAGCGCCTGTGGCATCATCTGTTGTAAGGCGTATATAGTAGGAGGCAAATCCCCTGTTAACAACAGTCAATTTCTTTCTTCCATTTGTTTTCAATTTCGGGAAATCACTGTTCTTAATAATTGATATTATATCTTCCAATACCGCGCTTCCTGTAGGAAGTGAGCCTGCACCCTTGCCGTACAGCATGAGCTCTCCGACTGCATTTCCCTTTAAAAATACAGCGTTAAACTCGTTTTTTACTGTTGCCAGAGGATGTGACAGAGGTACAAAAGCAGGATGAACTCTAACTTCAAATTCATCGCCGGTTTTTACTGCTGAAGCAAGCAGCTTAATGCAGTATCCGTTTTTCTTCGCATAAATCATGTCTTCCTTGGAAATTTTCGTTATTCCCTCTTTTAATACATCTGTAGTCTTTATCTTTTGTCCAAAGGCTATATCAGATAAAATAGAAATTTTATATACGGCATCATCTCCGTCAACGTCGGATGAGGGGTCTGCTTCGGCAAAGCCGAGCTCCTGGGCCTGCTTTACAGCCTGCTGGTATTCCAATTCGTTTTCAGACATTTGTGTCAGGATGTAATTTGTTGTACCGTTTATAATGCCCGTGATTCTTTCAAATTCATTGGCTGAAAGGTTTTCGGAAATAGTGTTTATAACCGGTATGCCTCCTGCCACGCTGGCTTCATACATGAGTCTGACGCCATTTTCTGACGCAAGGCTTTCCAGTTCCTCGCCGTGAGTTGCAATAAGCGCCTTGTTTGCGGTGACAACATGCTTTTTGTTTTTGAGGGCTGCCTTGACATACTCGTAGGCCGGATGTATTCCGCCAATCAGCTCAACTAAAATTTCAATATCAGCATCATTTATCACATCATAGGCATCTGTAGTGTACACTTCATCTGCCAGATTCACATTTCTTTTTTTATCCGGATTTTT
>DNNV01000283.1:0-685 GCA_003497505.1 Clostridiales bacterium
CCGATCTTTGTATAATATCAAAACAGAATATTCTTGTCAAGCTGTTTTGATTTTCTGTATTATAATTTTATTGAATGACCACGGACTCTTTTATGTGGCTTGCTACAATACCATTTGAACCGAAAAGCAGCAATGCAAGTATGTATTTAAAATATGCTTTTTGTTTCAACCGTCATTATGCACCTCAGCTTTGCACCTTGAACTTTTTATGATATTAGTATATCATATTTTCACGCAGTACAAAAGCGAATGTTATCATGGTATATGATTAAATCAAATGCAAAAGAGGAAGAGACATGGGAGGAAAACAAAATGATTAACAGACGAACTATCCGGTTTGCGCTTGCTCCGGTAATTTTATTTGCAATACTGACTATATTAATTAAAATGTCAATCCTTACAGGTTTTGAAGAATGGGTTTACGGCAAAGCTGCAGAAAATATGTCACCCGCTCTTACTTCCATAATGAAGAGGATTACACATATTGGTGATTCTTCTGCTGTCATTACATTTTGCCTGCTCTTGCTCATAGTTCCAAAAACGAGAAAAACGGTGGCTCTTCCCGTTTCATCGGCACTGATAACTTCAGTTATGCTCAATGAAACACTCAAACGCATCTTTGCAAGAAGCCGTCCGGATATTTTGCGGCTCATAAGCGAAACAGGCTACAGCTTTCCCAGCGGGC
>DNNV01000283.1:873-6142 GCA_003497505.1 Clostridiales bacterium
GCTACAGCTTTCCCAGCGGGCACGCAATGAACAATGCAACCCTTTATACAATGCTCATTCTGCTTATAAACAGATATGTACGCAATACTCCCCTGAAGCTTACACTCTCCTCAATTTGTGTTGCGCTCGCAGTTATGATCGGATGCAGCCGTATTTATTTGGGTGTGCACTACGCAGGTGATGTATTGGGCGGATGGCTGCTGGGATTTGCGTTATCTGTGATTATCTATTCAATGTGGGAAAACAAGCTGCAGGATTGAAAAGCATACTTAAAAAACGGCATAGCTTCTTAAGCTATCCCGTTTTTTAATATCTATTTGTTCATTTCAAATCTTCTTACTTACAGGAATCCATATTTCGCAGAATAATTTCCCGTCACTTTGTGCCGGATACAATTCAAAATCTGTATCATCCAACATAACATAGTCAGAACCCGGCAAGAAATCTTTAAATATTTTATCCCACGTTTCCCCTATACAATCTTCACTTTCTCCATTGCAAGAGAACACTGCCCACGTAGTTGGCTTTACCTCCCATACACGGCATCCGTCTGGAACAGCACTTCCATCATGCAGCATGCCAATTCCGTATTCAAAGTATTCACTTTCCTTTGAGACCGGAGCACATGCACCATAAATATCATCAGAAATCGAATGCTTTCGCAATTCATCGAACACACCCTCTTTACCGCATCTCTTCCAGAAATCAGGTATGTCACGATTCTCTCCATCATTAACAATTTCATTTCGAAATTGCTCTATTTTAGCAATAAGCTTAAACGGTACCCTCTCAACAACTTTGTAGTTCATAATTGTGCCACCTTCCATAATTATTTTTAATCTGAGGCGATTGTATAATTTCAATTGCATCCCGGATCTTTTTGCAGCACTTGGAGATATACCATGAAATCTGGAAAAAGCTTTTGTAAAGCTTTCAGGTGAATCATATCCATACTTATATGCCAAATCAATAATTTTTGTATCTGACATAATAATTTCCTGGCCTGCCATTGACAGTCTTCGGTTACGAATATACTCACTCGCCGTTATTCCTGTAATCATGCTAAAAGTATGATGAAAATGATAACTTGACATGTATACCTGTTTTGCTGCTTCGTGATAACTGATGTCTTCCAATAAATTCTCTTCCATATACTGAATAGCTTTTTGAATAGTTGTTATGCAATCCATTTTTCTCACCTCTATTGATATTATAGAAGGATTTAATTCCTTTTTCCTGATACAACTTGCTTGATTCTGGCAGGTGTTACAAATACCTTTGAACATTCTTGATTTTCTTAAGGTTTATCTTTTAGAATCGAGGATAAATAAGGATGCGTCTTGATTAATGAATATTTTATTGCCCGAATAAAATGTTTTGGATTTAATTTCTTTAAATCCGATTTTAGTCATGCTCTTCATAAGCTCTTCCTGAACAAATCCGTTGTGAACCTTATCTGAAGCAACTTTTTCATTTTTATCAAAATCTACAATCAGTAAATGTCCTCCGGGATTCAGCACTTCATACAGCTTTGATAAAATCAGCTCTATGTCATTAATGTGAAGAAGCACCTGAACCATAAAAATATAGTCTGCATGCATATCCGTATTGGATTCAGTTTCAAAATTAAAGCATATGGTTCTTGCATTCGGAATATTTAAGTGAGAAATTTTTTTATTTATCTGTTCAAGCATATTTTGAGAGGTGTCCAAGAACATCATGCTGTTGAAATCGTCTAGCAGCTCCATGCCAACAAGTCCTGTTCCACACCCAAAGTCAATGGCGCTTTTATCTTTGCCGTTTACTATGTATTCACGAATAGCATTCGCTGCTATCTTTGCTATTTTAATTCTTTCAGGAGTATCATATTTATTTGCCATCGCCTCAAAAATATCCGTATTACCCATTACTTTTCCTCCAATGCCGCCTGCATTTTTCTCTCTTTGAACTCACACTTTTTATTATTTTACCACAGACACAACAAAAAGACTATCGGTTATAAAGCGGAAATGACTTGCCTTCTTAGGGAGAATTTATATTCAATAGCACTTATAACTTAGATTGGGAGCATCTATGAAATAAAAACAGCCCGATATCTTTATTGATATCGGACCATTTTTATTTTTTCTAATTTATTTTGTAATTGAAGTTTAATGGATCATATCCCAAAAATTCATCATATAAATCTAACCTTCTGTCGTTCTTTGTTGAATTGTATTTATTTATTCCGTGAGCTCTCACTTTGGCAAAATTGCAATTTCCATATATAATTTGCTCTGTGTCATCTGCCGGTCCGGCTATGGGAATGCCAGCCGTTCTTACTATCAGGCTTTTACCGGGGAATACCATATCTCTTTCTATTCCAACCCTGTCAGCAGCGGCAACGTATATTCCGTTTGAATGCGCAGCCGCCATAGCAAGAACCGGTCCGAAATTTTTCATATTATCCGGCAGGCTGTCTATGGTGACCCAATTCGTTGGAACACATACAATATCCGCTCCCTGCGCGGCGAGAATCCTGTATGTTTCCGGGAACCACATGTCATAGCATATTACAATCCCAATCTTTCCTATAGGTGTGTGAAACACCGGAAGCCCGAGATTCCCCGGCTCAAACCAAAGAAATTCCTCCTCCCACAGATGAAGCTTTCTGTACTTTCCAATCAATCCTTCAGGTCCAATCATCACCGCAGTATTATATAGGTCGGCACCATCTATTTCCGTAATCCCCGACACTATATATACATTTCTGTCACGGGCAGCACCGCACCACGCCTTTACACTTTCGCTATCCTCCAAATTTTCCGCAAGCCTGATGGCTTCCTGCCTATTATCGAAGTTGTATCCCGAATTGGCCATTTCCGGCAGCACAATAAGCTCAGCCCCATTATCCGCAGCTTCATTTATCATTTGCACAGACTTCCTGATATTTTCCGCAATATCTCCTATTTTTACATCCATTTGCAGGCATGCAACCTTAACGTTCAATTTCTTTCTTTTATTTTCCACTCCGTCCTCCTAACTGATAAAAAGCATCTCGTAAATATTTTCTTATGTATATCTTACTAAAGAAACCCTTTAATTTCAAGCCGTGCTTTTCAAAAGTCAGAATTGAGTTAGCACATCTTAACATACGTTACATAACCGCATTATTATTTAACATGAAAAAAGAAAGCCAATGCTTCCCAATACTCCTTCGGTGCAATGCTCGTTTTTTTGCTTTCAAAAAACAAACTTAATGTTTTTTCCTACTGCCTTCAGCAATTCTTTTGGCAGCTTTTCCACCTGCTCTCCTATTATTGCGCCGTGGGGGTGTTTATATCCTTCGTTCCACACAAAGTTGAAGGTTTTTTCATTTGCTTTGCTGTTTTTCCCTATTTGAAATGCGTATACCTGCACATTTTTAGATAGTAATTCTTTCACTGCTTCTTTTGTCAATCCCGGAAAATTCGATGCGCCATCTGTAATTTCAAAGATTATCTTTGTTTGCTTTCCACTTTTGAGCTCATTTTCCTGCGCAAATGTAATCCTGTCGGATATTTCTTTGAGGCAACTTGCATCATCAGTTGAACCGTCTGTCGCATTCAGCTTTACGATCGACCTGATTATGTCGCTTTTTTCTTTTTCCTTCACATTTTTATCATTAAATTCCTTGACATTGTAATGTTGACTGCCAAAAAACCACGTTTCACTTAAAACATCTATTTTTTGATTCAACTGCACGGCACTGCTTTTTAAGTATCGATTAAAATCATCTATTGACAGCAGAGTTACGGCTAAGGCTTTTCTTGCCGCCTCAATTTTCGACTCATCCATCGAGCCTGAATTGTCTATAACGAAAGAAATTTCTATTCTTTCGGGTAAAATGTCTATCTGGGTTTCCAATAAATATCTGTTGAAAATCAGAAGATTTTTATAGTTTCCTTTTCTTTCGGCTTCTACAAAATCAGGGTAAAAATCAATAAAGCTGCCTATGTCTAATTTCCCTTTTATCTGACCATCTTTTTTTACACATATTTCTTTTTTTGCATCTCCAATTAGCTTTTGCCAAAATTGGCGCATTTGCTCTCTTTCGGATTTCATTTTATTTGCATAAAATTGAAACAACTGCTGATCAGCCTGACTTATCCCGTAAAAATCTAAATTTGCAGCGCCCTGTATGATATTTTGTACGCTGACGCTTACCTGTTCCTGCTGCTTCAGCATTTCTTCCAGAATCTTTTGCTCTTCCTCCTGAGTAGTTTCCAGTGAATCCGGTATTTCATCCGATTCAGATTGATCGAATGGATTTTCACTTCCCTTAAGCTGCTCTGCCTGCTGCCCATTTGATTTATAAAGCATCATCTCGTCAATTTCTTCCTTCCACAATTTTTCAAAAATCGGAAAGATAAAGGAACGGATGAACGGATCCCTCTCCACAATTCCGTGGTCGTTATTTATTCCTTTCACCAATTGATAATGAATAAAGTCAAACAATGGCTCATTTAAAACCTTCATATCAAAAGGATTTTCAGCACACCCCTCTATTTCAGGCTTAATTTTATATAATTCAATAATTGTAAAGCTGTTTGCGAATGCTCTGTGCTTGGGCATCTGAGAAATTGAATCCATCGTCCTGCCCGTTTCCTTCATGTATGAAATAACTTTTTCAAAATTTTCCTCCTCTCTATATATAGGGCACAGCTGCAAAACTCTCAAAAAAGATACATATTTATCCAGTACATGCAAAAAATCAAGAATTTCCTTTTTTACATAACCGGAAATGACCTTAGGCTCATATGCGGGAGCTGTTTCCATTCCCTCTTTTTTTATCAAGGCTGTAATATAGCCTACCATGCGGTCAATTTCTTTCTGCCAATCCTTTTTTCTGTTCAGATATTTTTCAGTTTGCTTCTTCCAATCAGAGTATAGGGCTAATTCATAGTAAATATGCCACATAATTTGATTGTCATTCAGCTTTCTGTCCAAAAATCTTGCCAAGGGCAAATACAACGCTCCCTCGGAAGGTTCCAATATAAATCTTTCTGATTTTGAATCAGGAATATATATCAAGCTGGAGTCCCCCGTAAATGTAGCTAACGAGCGCCGTTCTTTCCGTAAAAATTCTTCGCAATATTTTTTAGCTTCTTCCATCAGAGCTTGTTCATCTAAGTCAAGCATGCTCATCCCTCCCATCAGTGCAGCGGCAATTCCCACAAATCCTTTGGCGTATAAATCCGATCAATTTCCGACAGATTAAAGTTCCCCTCAATATCCATAAGCAAGTAGC
>DNNV01000334.1 GCA_003497505.1 Clostridiales bacterium
AACCGCTCTTCCGATCTCTTTTACAGCTACAGAAAAAAAGAATTTGAATATTTGCCGTTTATAAAAAAGAGAATGGGCAAGGTCCTGATACCGTACATTGTGTGGTGTGTAATTTATTATGCAGTGTATATGGAAAAGCGCCTTTATGGCTTCTACCCCTTTGACATGCAGGATTTCATGGACAAGGTCTTTAACGGCACAATGTCCTATCATCTTTATTTTGTTATAATTATTGTTCAGATGTACATTGTAGGCCCCGTTTTTTACAAGCTGCTTAAAAATTCAGAGAACAGGGTTGCTATTTTAATTATTTCGGCAGTAATAACGGCTCTCTGTGCCGAATTTATAAGATATGAAAATTCAGACAGGCTGTTTCTTAAATATATGTTTTTCTTTATTCTTGGCATATACGTCACATTGGAATATGACAGGTATACAAGCTGGATTAATAAACACAAGGTTTTGATTTCAGCGCTTTATGTTGTTTGTGCTGCGGTATATACGGCGGTATCCTACTATAATCTCTCCATATATGTGGGAGTATGGTTTTTATTTTCCGTTGTATCAGTTTTCTTTGTGTACCTTGTGGGATTGGTAATGAAGAAGCTGATGAAGAATATTTACCCCTTCGTCAAGTTGTTCGGGCAGAGCTCATACTATATTTACCTGATGCATCCGCTTGTATTGACGCTGATGGTTATATACACCAGGGAAAATGGGGTTTTATCCGTAACCAAGAGACTAATAATGTATTTTTCAACTGTAATGCCGATAACAATCCTATCATGCCTTGCATTTGCTTTTGTGAAAAATAAAATCAAGGCAAGAAAAAAAGCAGCATCCGCTGCTTTAAGCTAAAGTTCTGGCAGTGGAGGAGAAAATGAATTATCGCAGAGCTGAGATAAAAGACATTCCGGGTATTTTGTTGCTGGAGAAAAAATATCATAGGGATTCAATCAGTGAAGAGGATAAACCGGGTGGATTTATCGGAACCTTCTTTTCTGAGAATAAATTAAAAAGGTTAATAGAAGAAGAGAAAGGATTAGCGGTAGCTTATGATGGAGATAGATTGGTCGCTTTTGCTAATTCTGCGTCCTGGCAGTTCTGGCAAACATGGCCTGTATTTAAACCCATGATTGATGACTTGCCGAATATTAAGTATAAGGATACGGTATTGTCTGCGGATAATTCCTATCAGTACGGACCGGCTTGTATAGATAAAGACTACAGGGGCACTGAAGTATTATTTAATTTATTTGAGTGCTCAAGGCTTTTGATGAAGGACAGATACCCTATTTTAGTAACCTATGTGGATCAATCCAATCAAAGGTCATTTCAGGCTCATTCAAGAAAATTAGGGTGTGAAGTTGTAAAAGAGTTTGAATTTCATGGAAATAAGCTTTTTGTTCTTTGTTATGATACAACCAAAAAAACACAAGGAATTATTATAAATTAAGATGTCCCACGCCTCTATAGAGGTGGGACATCTTAATTTTTTATATAACTTTCTCAGATAGCTCGTATTCCTTCATTGCATCCAGTGTTTGCTGCAGTAAATCATCCAATTCCCATCCAAGCATATCCGCTCCTTGTTGAATGGCCTCTCTTGAGCAGCCTGCGGCAAAGCTTGGAGTTTTGAATTTTTTCTTGAGAGATTTCAGCTCCATGTCTGATACACTTTTAGAAGGTCTCATCAATGCGGCCGCTCCTATGAGCCCTGTTAATTCATCTGTTGCAAACAGAACCTTTTCCATCTGGTGCTCAGGCTTTGCTTCAGCCTTTGTAAGCCCGTATCCGTGGCTGGCAATGGCATATATGATTTTTTCGTCAATTCCTCTTTCAGACAATATCTCCTGAACCTTTACGCAGTGCTCTTCAGGATACATTTCAAAATCAAGGTCATGAAGAAGTCCTACAATTCCCCAAAAATCAACTGCATCTTCATAGCCGAGCTTTTTTGAGAAATACTCCATTACAAAACTTACTGTTTCAGCATGCTGTAAATGAAATTCTTCCTTATTATATTCCTTAAGAAGCTTCCATGCATCTTCCTTTGTTATAATCGCGCTCAATTAAATCCCTTCCTTCCGTTTTTATTAAGACTTATTTTAGCGCATTTGTTAAAACATGTCTACAATAATTAATGTATTTGTTACATTTGTTATAATTATCAAATTGACAATTAATTCTCAAAGTGTTAAAATCTTCATACACCATGAGCGTATTTGCTGAAATCAGCCTATATAAGGCTATGCAATATTTCTTAACATTAATTTAATTTTAAAATTAATGATTGATTTTATATAAGCAATGTGCTAAAATTTCATGGTCAGGGATAAGCTATGAGGAATTTGGTCAGAGTGCAGTCTATTGACAGAGCAGTAGGAATAATCGAGTGCTTTTCAGAGAGCAGGCGCGAGTTAAAACTGGGCGATATTGCCGATATGATGAATTTAAACAAAAGCACGGTTCACGGACTGCTGAACACGCTTAAATATCATGGCTTTATTGAACAGGATGAGCTTACGCAGAAATACAGGCTCGGAATACGTCTAATCGGTCTAGGAGATTTGGTAGTAAATTCTCTGAATATACCGGGAATTGCGTATCCCGTAATCGAAAGCATCTGCGAAAAGACTGAAGAGACCGTACATATTGCAATGCTTGACGGATCAGATGTCGTATATATAGGAAAAAAGGAATGTAATAAATCCATAAAGACGACTACTAAAATAGGGTCGAGGATTCCGGCATATTTTACAGCTGACGGAAAGGTTATTCTGAGTCATCTGGACGAGGAAAGGCTGGACGATATTATTCCTCAAAATATTGACAGACTTACGCCCTTTACAATAACTGACAGGCAAAAGCTTGTTGAAGTACTGAAAGAAGTCAGGAATAAAGGGTATTCGGTTGATTACGAAGAAACAATCCAAGGGCTCATATGTGTGGCGGCTCCCATATTTGATTATACAGGCGCCGTGAAATACAGCATCAGTACAACAGGTCCGGCACTTCGGATGACCGAAGATAAAATAGAGGAATATATTAAAATTATAACAAAAGCTGCATTTGAAATATCACAGCGCATAGGATACAGAGGATAGCATAAGCATATCCTTTAAAATTGCGTATATATCAGAACGCCATTCAGCAATACCGAATGATGGATGCTATGGGAAAATATGATAATATTTTGATAAAGTGCGGTTATATTAATGGTATAATCAGCGAAAGCTGTTTATATATAAATTAAATTTTCTTTAATGGAGGAAACATGAAAAAGTTAATAGCGTTAATTTTAGTTCTGTCA
>DNNV01000297.1 GCA_003497505.1 Clostridiales bacterium
AGCTATGATTTTACCCAGAATCCCGCCTCTGTCAAAGCTGCCTGATACCTATGATGAAATTTCAGGAAAGAAAATTGATGAAGAAATACCGGAAGGTATTTCAAAGATGAAATGGGCTGTTAATTTAGCCGGACATAGAGCTAAAGACTCAAGCTTAACAGATGTAGCAAAATCAGGGCTCCTTGTATATTCCAGCATGTTCCTGGATTTAATCCCTATTGTTATGGCATGGGGAACTATAGTATTAATTCTAGTGGAATTCACACCGATTTTTGACATTATATCAATCCCGTTTAGCTGGTACATAAATCTGGTGGGAATAGAAGGTGCAAAGGAAATTGCTCCGACTGCTTTAGTTGGCTTCGCCGATATGTATATACCACCGCTGATGTTGGCAAATTTCCCAATTGAAAGAACAAGGTTTATAATGGGAGCAGTATCATTATTACAAATTATCTACATGACGGAAGTTGGTCTGATAGTATTAAAATCAAGGGTTCCGGTAAATGTTAAACATCTGTTCCTTGTTTTTCTTGAAAGAACGATTATTGCAATTCCGCTGGTAACATTGCTCACAAACTTACTTGTTACTTTCTAAAATCGCAGTCTAATCCACCAAAGCAGCAATCAGGGTATTATTCCTTAAAATCTAAGGAGTAATACCCTGAACTTATATTTATGTTTTTATTTTTTGTTATGCAATTGATCCTTCACAAGCACCGTCTAAATTTTGTTTCAATACTCTTAATTCCTCTTTCAGCCCTTCTGGGAGAGTATCTCCTATTTTACCATAAAACTCTCCAATACTGTCAATATCCTCAAGCCACGATTCCACATCTATTGTCAGCAGTCCCCTGAGCACATCTTCAGAAACATCCAGATCCTCAGTATTTATATCTTCCGCTTTTGGAATAAACCCTATTAACGACTCCTCTGCGTCCACTTCTTCTTCACATCTTTTTATAATCCATTCAAGAACTCTGAAGTTTTCTCCGTATCCGGGCCACAGGAAGTCACCCTTGTCATTTGTTCTGAACCAGTTCACATGGAATATTTTCGGCGGATTGCCCGCTTTTTTGCCCATGTTGAGCCAATGTCCGAAATATTCACCCATATTGTATCCGCAGAACGGAAGCATTGCCATAGGATCTCTTCTCACCACACCAACTTTCCCTGCTGCTGCTGCAGTGGTTTCCGATGCCAAGGACGAACCTACAAACACTCCGTGCTGCCAGCTTCTTGATTGATAAACAAGTGGAGCTGTCTTAGCTCTTCTTCCTCCGAATATTATTGCAGAGATAGGCACCCCTTCCGGTGATTCCCACTCCTTGGATATGCAGGGGCAATTTTTTGCAGGAGCTGTAAATCTCGAATTAGGATGCGCTCCTTTTTCCTCTGATGTTTTTCCGTTCCATGAATTTCCCTGCCAGTCCAATGCATTCTCCGGCGGATTATTATCAAATTTTTCCCACCATATCGTATCGTCATCTAAATTGTAAGCCACATTCGTAAATATTGTATCCTTCTTTGTTGACATCATTGCATTATAGTTTGATTTATCATTTGTTCCCGGAGCAACTCCGAAGAAACCTGCTTCGGGATTAATAGCCCAAAGTCTTCCGTCTTCCTTTATTTTCAGCCATGCAATGTCATCTCCAACAGTCCATACCTTGTATCCCTTTTTCCTGTATATCTCAGGTGGTATAAGCATGGCAAGATTTGTTTTTCCGCATGCCGAAGGGAATGCTGCCGCAACATACTTAACCTCGCCCTGAGGGTTCTCTATTCCCAAAATAAGCATATGCTCTGCCAGCCATCCCTGCTTCCATCCCTGATAAGAAGCAATACGAAGAGCGAAGCATTTTTTACCTAAAAGCACGTTTCCGCCGTAAGCTGAGTTGCAGGACCATATTGTATTGTCCTCCGGAAAATGGAATATGAATCTCTTGTCAATATCAAGAGTGCATTTTCCGTGGAGACCTCTTACAAAATCATTTGAATCTCCAAGAACATCCAGAACTTTCTTGCCTATCCTTGTCATTATATTCATGTTCAGCACTACATATATAGAATCTGTAACCTCAAATCCTATCTTTGAAAAAGGCGAGCCAACAGGTCCCATAGAATAAGGTATTATGTACATCGTCCTTCCCGACATTGCATTTTCAAAAATCTGCCTTCCAAGCTCATATGCTTCCTCAGGACTCTTCCAGTTGTTTGTGGGACCGGCGTCATTTCTGTCAGTTGTACAGATATATGTTTTATCCTCCATACGTGCCACATCGTCTTTTCGTGAACGGTGATAATAGCATCCCGGATACTTCTCCTGATTAAGAGCCTTTAATTCCCCTGTGCTGCATGCTTCTTCCCTAAGCATGCTGAGTTGTTCCTCACTTCCGTCAATCCAAACAACATTTGCCGGTTTTGTCATGGATACAACCTCATCTATCCATTTTAAAACATTTGAGTTTGAAGTTAAGCTTTGCATTATTACACTCCTACAATAGTTATATATGTTATATTATTTCGTGAATTTTAAAAAATGTGTTACATTATTCTATAGCTAAAGTTATTATATATTGCCTT
>DNNV01000361.1:0-5753 GCA_003497505.1 Clostridiales bacterium
TTGAAAAAATAGATGAGGATACATGGAAAATAAAAGGCTCCGCATATCTTGAGGATGTATCTAAAGAGCTTGGAATCAGTCTGCCGGATGAAGACTTTGATACATTCGGAGGCCTTGTGTTCGGTGTGCTGGGCATAATTCCTGAGGACGGAACAACTATGGAGCTGGAAGAGTACGGTCTGAAAATAAAAGTAACCGAAATAAAAGGAAGAAGGCTTGAAACAGCAATTGTTTATAAGTTCCAGGACTCGGCGGACTATGAAGATTAATTCAGGTATTCTTAAGACAGATAATGTACTATATAGAAGTACAAGGAGGACACATGGACGCTATATTAAGTAAATTATTAATTTTACCCGGAATTTTGCTCGGATTGTCTGTACACGAATTTGCCCACGGATACGCTGCTGTCAAAATGGGTGACAATACCCCAATGTTGCAGGGAAGGCTTACCCTGAACCCTGTTAAGCACATAGATCCTATGGGGTTTCTGTGCCTTATGTTATTTGGATTTGGATGGGCTAAGCCCGTTGTGATAAACTCAAGGAATTTTAAGAATCCGAGAAAAGATGATGCAATAGTATCATTGGCAGGACCTGCCGCCAACTTTCTTGTAGCATTTTTATTTGTAGCACTTATGAAGGCCGTGGACATGTTCATGGAATACAATCTCACAACCCAGGTAATTTGGGAGGTGCTGCAAAGCACAGTATACATAAATCTCGTTTTGATGGTATTTAATTTAATTCCCATACCACCTCTTGATGGGCACCATATTTTAGGCAGCATAGGCGGAGCAAGGGTATGGAATTTCTATTATAAGTATTATGACCAGCTTAGATTTGCCATGCTGCTCTTGATAGTTTTCAGGGGAGTGAGTTTTATAATAGGACCTGCAATAAGCGGCTTATATGGTTTTTTAATATCAATATTTTTCAGGTGATAAAAATGGAGACAAAAAGCCAGTTGAGAAAGAGTATATTAAATATAAGAAATACCATGCCTGAAGAAGAGGTTAAAAACAAAAGCCGTGCAATCATGGATAAACTTACCTGCATGGACGAGTATAAAAATAGCAAGGTTATATTTGTTTATATGAGCTTTAAAAATGAAGTGGATACAACAGCCTTAATCAGCAAAATGCTGGAAGACAACAAGCGTGTTGTAATACCGTATACGGATACGGTCAATACAGTGATAATACCGTCTGAAATCAAGAGCACTCAAGAGGATTTAACCTTGAGTCCTTTTGGATATTATGAGCCGGTTTTTGAGAAAATAAGAAGAATTGAGCCGGAGGAGCTTGATCTGATAATAGTCCCAGGAGTAGTTTTTGACAGGAACAACAACCGAATAGGCTTCGGCAAGGGATATTATGACAGGATTTTATCCCGAAAAAGAAGCGATGCAAAGGCAATTGCCGTTGCATATGATTTTCAGGTGCTTAATGAAGTGCCGTCAGAATCTCATGATATAAAAATGGATATGATTATCACAGAAATATAAAATTGAAATAATTAAGGGCGCTATGCGTCCTTGTATGCCATAACCCTGTTTTCAGAGAGTTTTTTCCTGAAAACAGCGGTAGGTCAACTGCAACGAGATCCCAATTTATGCAACGTAAGGAGCAAATAGATTAGTGAACGAGACTGTGATTTTTTTGTTATCTTGCTATTGTAATTGCAGAGACCTTTGATACACCACTGTTTATCAGGGCTCTTGCACATTCGTTGACCGTTGCACCGGTTGTGTATATGTCGTCCACTAAAAGCACGGAGCTGTGGATGACCTTCTCAGCAGATTTCTTTGTTTCAAAAGCATTTATTATATTCCTCTTGCGGGACAATCTGCTCTGACGGCTTTGCTTTTGGGTCTTTCGAGTCCTCTTCAGAACGTCCGCATAGGGAATGGAAAGCTTTTCAGAGATGTATTTTGCTATGAGCTGAGACTGGTTGTAACCTCTTTCCTGCATCCTTGACCGGTGGAGGGGCACAGATACTATGAAATCAAAATCCGTATATTCTGTATTTTTCATAAATTCAACGAGGATATTTCCAAAAAGCTTGAAGTAATACGCCTTGTTGTAATACTTATAGCTGTAAATTGCCTTTTTAACAAGCCCTTCATAGGAATAGGGTGACCTGGATTCTTCAAAATACTTCTCTGTATCGGCACATTCCGAGCACAGCCTGTCCGCATATCCGTAATCGATTTGCTTTGAGCATTTGCGGCAAAGGGGAGATGTCAGCTTTTTGAAATGCGCTTCACAGTCGCGGCAAATATACCTGTCACCTATTAACTCGTCATAGGCTTCGCATATGAAGCACACATTCTTTTCGGGATAAATAAGCTCCATGAATGAATCCGCATAGGATTTCATATTTCAATAATCCCCTCCGTTAAAAGCCTGTATGTTGCGAGGGCCTGGCTTAGCCTGTAATCGAGGGCCGAATACCTCTTATCTATTTTATCGTTATCAATCATCGACTGAAGATATTTTTCCATTCCGGCAAGAACAACAAGCTGCTTTGCTCTTGTTATGGCTGTATAAAGCAGGTTTCTTGTAAGGAGCATCGGAGGTCCCCACACCACGGGCATTAAAATCACAGGGAATTCACTTCCCTGACTTTTGTGTACGGTGGTGGCATATGCAAGTATAAGCTCATCAAGCTGGCCGAAGGGGTACACAACCTCTCTTTCCTCGTCAAACTGGTCAGTTACCTCCTGTTCAGTTTCGTCAATAAAAACGATATATCCTATATCGCCGTTGTAGATTCCTTCTCCTGTAACGGTGTTTCCGTCATCACCGCATGATTTCCACTCGGTGCGGTAATTATTCTTAACCTGCATGACCTTGTCTCCAACACGGAAGATGTAGTTTCCGGAGGACTTTTCTTTTTTAAGCCTGGAGGACGGATTTATTGCCTCCTGAATTCTTTTGTTGAGCTCAATAACGCCCAAATCTCCTTTTTTCATGGGAGAAAGAATCTGAATGTCCCTTACGGAATCAAGGCCGTATTTAAGAGGGAGCCTTGTACAGTACAGGTCAATTATCAGCTCAATTATATCCTCGGTGCTGCTTTCACGCATGAAGAAAAAATCCGTATCCTTTTTATTATATACAGGCATGAAGCCTTTATTTATGGAGTGTGCGTTTTGAACAATCATGCTTCCTGCAGACTGTCGGAATATTGTGTCAAGCCTCACGGTTTTAAACACATTTGAATTTATGATGTCTGAAAGTACGTTACCGGCGCCCACAGAAGGGAGCTGGTCCACATCTCCAACTAAAATCAGTCTGGTTCCCTTTTTTATTGCCTTTAAAAGATTGCTCATTAAGATTATATCAACCATGGACATTTCATCTACAATAACAACATCTCCATCCAGAGGAGACTCCTCATTTTTGTTGAATGTAAGGTTGCTTTCATCTTCACCGAAGGCATATTCCAGCATTCGATGGACGGTTTTTGCCTCCCTGCCCGTTGATTCAGACATGCGTCTTGCCGCCCTTCCCGTAGGTGCGCAGAGCAGAACCTTTTTCTTCATTTTTTCAAATATTTTTATTATGGAATGTATAATTGTTGTCTTTCCTGTTCCCGGGCCGCCTGTTATAACGGTTATCCCGTTGATAATAGACTGAATCACCGCTTTTCTCTGCTTGTCTGAAAGTATGATGGAGGTCTCAGCTTCTATTTCCTCAAGGTATGGATGCACGCTTTCTTCATCCATGTTGAAATCTGCAGCGGACAAATTTATAAGGTCCCTGCACACGCATACCTCTGCCATATGGTAGGGCATGTAATATACCGCGGTTTCATCCATTACTGTTTCTATATGTACTTTCTCCGTAAATGCCATATTGCGGAGTTCATCCTCCGCTATATCGCAACTTATTTCCAGGAGTTCTGCCACACTGTTCAGTAGCATTGCGTACGGCACGTAAGAATGACCGCGGGCAGCATATTCTGTAAGCAGGTATCTGACTCCCGAGGATATTCTGTAGGGAGAATTTTTTTCAACTCCAAGAGAAGCGGCAATTTTATCCGACAGCTTGAAGCCTATGCCGTATATGTCCTCCGAAAGACGGTAAGGATTCTCAAGTATGACGCTTATGGTGTTTTTTCCGTATTGCTTGTATATTTTAACGCTGTAGCCTATGCTTATTTCGTGCTCTTGCAGAAACATCATTATTTCCTTTAAATCTGCCTGCTCTGAAAAGCTTTTGGCAATCATATCAGCCTTTTTTTCGCCTATCCCTTCAATTTCCATAAGCCTTTCAGGATGCTTCTGAATAATGTCAAAGGTATCTTCCTTGAACAGCTCCACAATTTTTTTTGCTGTATACTTGCCGATTCCTTTGATTAATCCGGATCCAAGGTAATTTTCTATCTGGTCAAGGCTTGAAGGAAGAATGATGGTGTACATTTCAGCCTGAAACTGTTCACCGTATTTAGTATGATTTATCCTTTTTCCGTATATCTCCAATGTCTCGCCGGCCACATCCGTAGCAAAGGTACCTGTAACAGTAATAACCTCATTGTCGGCTTCAAACAATGCAACGGTATATCCGTTTTCTTCGTTGCGAAAAATTGTTTCAGCAATTGTGCCCTTCAGTGTTTCCATTAAATTCTCCTTATGCCTCTTATGTAATAAGAATTATATCATATTTTCTGTTATTGCAATAATAAAATTAAAAAGAACGCAAATTTTTCTTTAAAACTCAAGGGATCTGTGATAAACTTTATTTCAGAAATTGTTAAAAATTAAGGAAAAGTTCGTAAAATAGTCATATCATAGTAGTATGTAAAATATTATTCGGCAGGAAAGGAATAGTCATGTCTAAGGAAAATTTCGTTAAGGGCGCTGCAATACTGAGCATCGCAGGATTATTTGTAAAAATATTGGGAGCTATCTACAGGATACCTCTTACAAATCTCATAGGAACAGAAGGAATAGGTTATTATCAACCCGCTTATAATATATATAATCTGCTGTTAGTGGTGTCTTTATCAGGATTTCCCACAGCAATTGCCAAGCTTGTTTCTGAGCGCAGGGCACTTCACAACTATGCCGGTGCATACCAGGTATACAAGGTGGCACGCTGGGGATTGTTTTTAATAGGAATTGTATCATCACTGCTGGTGCTTGTTTTTGCCAGAGGGCTTGTTTCATTCATAGGTTTTCCCGGAGCTTATTATTCAATGCTCGCGCTGGTTCCGGCTTTATTTGCTGTTCCTCTTCTTTCGGCATACAGAGGATTTTTTCAGGGAACACAGAATATGGCTCCCATTGCGCTTTCACAAATTATTGAGCAGGTGTTCAGGGTTGTCGTGGGCCTCTATCTTGCATATGCATTTGTGGGTAAAGGGCTGGAGGAAGCTGCGGCAGGAGCTACGTTTGGAGCATCTGCAGGAGGCGTGGCATCTTTAATTTTGATTTATCTGATGTTTTTATTCAGCAAAAAGAGCATTAAGCAAGAGATTTCAAAAGCATCAGGAAACAGAACGGAGCCTGTAAAGGATATTGTAAAAAGTCTGCTGTATATTGCCATACCAATAACCATAGGTGCATCAATCGCACCGTTGATGGGTATAATGGACTCATACATAGTATCAAACAGACTTTCAGCAATAGGATACAGCAGCGTGCAGATTGCCGATATGTTCGGCGAGCTCAGCGGTACCGCACAGACTCTCATTAACTTCCCGCAGGTGTTTTCAACAGCTGTTGCAATGAGCCTGGTCCCAGCA
>DNNV01000361.1:5802-8580 GCA_003497505.1 Clostridiales bacterium
ACTGAACGCTACGGCAAACGCAGGAATCAAAATGTCGCTGATTATAGGTCTGCCATGCGGAATAGGTCTTTTCATGCTCGCGGAGCCTGTTATAGCGCTTTTGTATGCATCCATAGGGCCGGAAAAGCATGCGAGCTCCGGTGCACTTCTTGAAATCCTCTCAATAGGAGTTATTTTCCTTACGATGGTGCAGGCATTTACGGCAATACTACAGTCAATCAACAAGCAGTTCCACCCGGTTAAAAACTTGGCTATCGGATTGGTTGTAAAAGTAATTTTATCATACATATTAATTGGTATTCCTTCAGTAAATATAAGAGGAGCTGCAATAAGCACCACTGTTTCATACCTGGTGGTGGCGGGTCTGAACCTAGTAGATATAAATAAAACAAAGATAAAAATCAATTTGGTTCAGATATCTTCAAGAACTCTGCTGTCTTCTGCTGCTATGGCTCTGGCAACAGCCGTTTCCTTCATGGTGCTAAAGTCGGTGCTCCGAAGTCAGAATCTGGCTGTACTTGGTTCAATAGCAATTGCAGCGGTTGTATATGGAATTTGCTTGTTGTTGACAGGAGCCATTACAAAGGAAGATTTGGAGTTAATACCTAAGGGAGAAAAGTTAGCGAGGTTTGTGAGGAAATAAAATGAATACTATTCAGATAATAGGACTGGGTGCGGGAAGCAGCGATGATTTGACTATAAAGGCTCATAAGGCTTTGCATGAGGGGATGCCCACATTTGCGAGAACAGAACGTCATCCGGTAATTAAAAAGCTAAAAGAAGAAATTCATATAGAATGTTTTGATGAATTTTTTGAAAAATATGAAAGTTTTGATGAAGTTTATGAAAAAATAACCGATAATATAATAGAACTGGCAGAAAGGTATGGGAAAATTAATTATTGTACTGCCGGAAGTCCTTTATATGGTGATATAGTAACAAAAAAACTCATTGATGAATATAAAGGCAAAATAAATATAATAATAATTGATGGAATGAGTTTTCTTGACAAGTGCCTTAAGCTGTCAGGCTTTTCTGATTATAAATCAGTAAAAATTCTGGATTGTCTCGAGGCGGATGAGTTTTCCTTTGATGTAAATTCACTTAATGTAGTTACACAGGTTTATGATCTTGAAATGGCATCACAGCTTAAGCTTAAGCTGATGGAAACATATGATGATGATTCACATGTATTATTGGTGGATGTTTTGGAAGAAAGTGTAAAAAAAATACCTCTTTTTATGCTTGATCAAGAAAAAAAATATGGATTTTCAACATATTTTTGTATTCTGCCTATTGAAATTAACGAAAATACGGTGTATAATGTTACTAATCTATGCAGAATTGTGAAATTATTAAGGAGCCCTGATGGATGTCCCTGGGACAGAAAGCAGACTCATGAATCTATAAGGCAGCATGTGATTGAAGAGGCATATGAGGTTGTAGATGCCATAGATAATGATGATGTAGATAATCTGGTTGAGGAACTTGGAGATTTGCTGTTTCAGGTTGTGTTTCACGCAGAGCTTGGCAGTGAAGATGGATATTTCAATTTCAACCATGTAGTTACAAATGTTTGCAAAAAGATGTATTCAAGACATCCTCACGTTTTCGGAAATGTGAAGGCGGATAATGCAGATGAGGCATTGGAAAGCTGGGAAGCATCAAAGCAAAAAGAAAAAAATCTCATGTCCTATACGGATAACCTGAAAAACGTACCCAAGGCGTTGTCGCCTTTAAGTCGAAGCTATAAAATACAGAAGCGTGCGGCAGAGGTGGGATTTGACTGGCCTGACAAAGAAGGTGCGCTGCTGAAAATTAAGGAAGAGCTTTTTGAATTCATGGTGGAGTGCGAGAAAAACGATACCGTAAAGATGGAAGAAGAGTTCGGAGATTTGCTGTTTGCACTTGTCAACCTTTCGAGATTTATGAAGATAAACCCGGATGTTGCACTAAACAGGACAATAAACAAATTTATTAGCAGATTTGAATACATTGAAACTCATTCTAACAAGGATATGAAGCAGATGACTCTTGAAGAAATGGATGAGTTATGGGAAGAATCAAAGTTCCAATAGGAATTTAGATAAAAAAACAAAAGAACATTATTAAGGAGGGTTTTTTAATGAATAAAGCTGAATTAATTGCTAGTGTTGCAGAAAAAACTGGATTCACAAAGAAAGATGCAGAAAAAGCTTTAAATGGATTTATGGAGACAATAAAGGATGAACTGGTAGCAGGCGGCAAAGTTCAATTAGTTGGATTTGGAACTTTTGAAGTTAGAGACAGAAAAGAAAGACAAGGAAGAAATCCAAGAAATCCTGGCGAAACAATAGAAATACCAGCATCAAAGGCACCAGTGTTCAAAGCTGGAAAATCATTAAAAGAAGCAGTTAACTAATAAGAAATATATACATGAAGAGACCGTTACACGGTCTTTTTTGTATGCCCTAACCCCGTTTATTCGACCGGTAGGGAGAAAGAAACGGCGGTAGGTCAACCGCAACGAATTCCCAATTTATGCGACGCAAGGAGCAAATAAATTGGTGAATGAGACTGCGTTAGCTCGAACACGTGAAGTCTTAGCGAAGTGTAAAAAGACATTTGAGATAAGTAAGACACAACGAATTCCCAATTTATGCGATGCAAGGAGCAAATAAATTGGTGAATGAGACTGCGTTAGCTCGAACACGTGAAGTTTTAGCCGAAGCGTAAAAAGACATTTGAGATAAGTAAGATACAACGAGTTCCCAAAGTATGCGACCGGAGGGAGCAAAT
>DNNV01000004.1 GCA_003497505.1 Clostridiales bacterium
CGCTCTTCCGATCTTTTTATATTAAAGGTACCTCCTACGCTGACGTCAATGTGGAGCCGAATACCACTTATTACTATACAGTTAAACCCGTGTTGGCAGAGGCAGAGCCCATAAATGGAAAAGAGGAAGTGTTGGGCGGTATTATAGCAAGATATACGTTGAAAACAGGAAGTGAAATTACAAAATCAGAAAAAAAGAAGAATTTCATCGTACTCCAGATTGATAACCCAAATATGATTGTTAACGGTAAAATTCAGGAGATTGACCCGGGACGCGGCACTACACCAATAGTTATTTCCTCCCGTTCAATGGTTCCCATACGTGCCATTGTGGAAGCAATGGGTGGTACGGTAGGCTGGGATAACGGAACTCAGCAAATTACATTGACGGCAAACGGAAACACCGTAAATATGTGGGTTGGGAAAAAGGAAATAACCGTGAACGGAGTAAAGCGCGAAATAGACGTGGCACCTCTTATCCAAAACGGACGCACATACGTACCGATACGCTTTTCTGCCGAAAATCTCAATGCGAAGGTAGATTGGATTAACAGCACGAGAGAGGCTGTAATAACCTATGATTCAAATTTCAACAATAATGCATCAGGCACACAAAAACCTGCGCCGACAGAAAACACGCAAAAACCTGAGCCCAAAGAGTCACAGCCGATAGTATCTTCACCTGAGCCGGAAACCCCTGCACCTGCAGGAAATGCAGAAGTACCTGTGATTACAGATCCGGAAGGAAGTACAACAGAGCAGAAGCCGGCTATAAATTCAGGAATCAACTATGCAACTCCGAACCAGCCTGTATTTTATATGGAAGATAGGTTTGAGAAGCTTAAGGGAAATGAAGGCAAGGTAATATTTAGACTAAACAGACTCACAACTCTTGGAGAATATACAGGATTTAAGGTTTATTTCACGGAAAATGGAAAATCCGAGGTTTATGAATTCAGCGAGGATGCTTTTGCTTATACTGCGGAAATAGGAGATACTGTTGATATCAGTATTACAACTGTAAACGGAACGGCTGAGAGTACACCTCAAAACCTGACGTTTACAATGCTTGACAGAATAGTTGGAGAAATAATATGGTCTGAAAGACAGACTGATGATCTTTTGGGTTCACCATGCTGGTATGGACTTACATGGAAGCCGGTTGAAGGAGCAGTCAAGTACAGCGTATTTGTATCAAAAGATGTACGAAGCTATTTGAATTTTGTAAACTACAGGGATTTGTCCGGATTTAGCAGCATTACTGTAAGCAGTACGTCCTTCAGCACGAAATCAAGCAGCGGCTTACTGGCCGATATTTCCGCTGCAAATTGGGGAGAAGAGAGATATGTGGTAGTTCTTCCTGTGAATGAAGATGGTATAACAGGACCGTTTCCCAAATACTACAAAATAACTATGACAGGAGTGAGCTCGCCGGCATATTAAGGTCATAAAATTACACCTCCAAACTTAGCATCGGGCTTAGCTTGGAGGTGTTTTTATATACCGTATAAAAAATCCACTACAGTTATATTTCTCTCAATAATTCAGTGAATTTATCCAAGCCTGTTCTCAATGTTTTTGAATCAAATGCATATCCGATTCTCACACATCCTTCCATTTCAAAGCATGAACCCGGAGTAAACAAAACTCCCTTTTCCTTTATCAATTTTATGCATAAATCGTAAGATGGCATATCCTTGTCGTAATATACAAGAGCCGTTGTTCCGGCAACCGGCCTGACATAGCTCACCTCCGGTGTTTCCTGTACCCACTCGTCTAAAATTTCCCTGTTTTTTAATAAAATTTTTGAATTTCTTTCAAATATTTTTTCCTTGTTGGCAAGAGCCAAGCTTGCAAACAAATCATCCAGTTGACCGCAACTTATAGTGTCGTAGTCTCTTCTGTTGCGGCAGGCATCAATTACTTCCATGCTTTTTGATACAATCCATCCCATACGCAGCCCTGCAAGAGAGAATATTTTTGACATGCTTCCTACGGAAATTCCCTTTTCATAGATGTCCGTAATTGATGGCATGTAGCTTCCGTCTTCGGAGATTCCTCTGTATACCTCATCGGATAAAACGTATGCATCAACGCTTTTGGCTATTTCCGCAATCTCTTTCATAACATCCTCAGGAATTAATGAGCCTGTTGGATTATTTGGATTGTTTATTGTAATCATCTTTGTATTTTTGTCCACCAGACTTCTCAGCAGGTCAAGGTCGGGAATAAAATTATTTTCCGGCTTAAGCTGCAGAGCTCTCACCTCAGCACCGATGGATTCAGGAATTGAATAATGCTGCTGATATGTCGGCATTACGGATACCATGTTATCCTTTGGTTCAATCATGGAGATTATAACCTGATGGTTTGCGCCTATTGCACCATGTGTGGGAATAATCTGGGCGGGCACTATATTTTTATACAATCCCGATATTCCGTCCAGCAATTCCGGTGAACCGTAAATATGGCCGTATGTAATTCTTTTGTCCTTCAGTGCAGTCAGGTATTTTTCCGGCTCCTGTCCTGACAGCTCTATTAATTCTCCCAGAGTCATAGAATCGATACAAGTCTCACCTAAGTTGTAAATTGCATCATTTTCATAATCGTTCATCCACTGTTCCACTTTAAAGGTTTTAATTTTCATAATATGCTCCTTTTCTATTTATTATATATTTACTGTACTTCCGGCTGACACTTTTTTTGCTTCGTCAAGCGCTAATTTTGCTGTAGCCAAATCAAGCAATGCAATGCCCGTTGCATCAAAAATAGTAATCTGGTCATCATTTTCTCTGCCAATTGTTTTTCCGGAGATAATATCACCTATTTCTCCTGCAATAGTTTCCTTTCTAATAATTCCTGAAGCTACAGGTATTTCTGTTTCTCCTACATTTATGCACTGAGTAATGTCATCTCCAAATATTCTTGCACCTCTGAATATTTCGGGGTCAATTTCTTCTTTTCCGGACATGTCAGCACCTATGCAGCTGAAGTGAGTACCCGGCTTAACCCATTCCTTCATAATAATTGGTTTTCTTGATGGTGTTACCGTAATTATTATATCGCTTTTTCCGGTTGCATCCTCGATATCTGATACAGCCGTAAAATTAACCTTTTTTTCAGCATTTATTCCAAAATTATTGCTTAGTGTATCAGCTATAGTATTTGCCTTTTTACTGGCTGCTTCAAAATTTATAGGATCATAAATCATTACTGTTTCCAGCCCTGGGAAAAGCAGTAAAGAAGCGGCTATCTGAAATGTTGAAACATGTCCGGCACCCACAAGCAGCAATGCTTTGGAATCGGGTCTAGCTAAATACTTAGCTCCCAATGCACCGGCGGCTCCGGTTCTCATTCCAGTAATATGCGCTCCGTCTAAAAACCCTATGGGAACTCCCGTAGTTGAATCAACGACCATTATTGTTCCGACCAATGCCGGTATGCCTTTTTTAATATTCTCACCAAACCATGAGACTAACTTCAATCCAAAAATCGACTCATCCTTAAGCCAGCCGGATTTAATATCCATGTCTGCTACTCCGGATTCAAATTCATGAAAAATTAAAGGAAATACGCACGTTCTGTTCTCTGATTTTGATTTATACACATTTTTTACCACGCCTATAACATCGTTCATTTTCAATAATTTTTCTGTATCTTCTTTGCTTAAAAT
>DNNV01000005.1 GCA_003497505.1 Clostridiales bacterium
GGCACCATTTCCGCCTTGGTTCTCGTAGGTAAAAGATTTCAAGATTGCGCCCTGCATCCTGCACCTCGTTTAATTATATTAATATTATTATAATTCATATAGGAAAATATTACAAGAATAAATAAGCGCATATGCAAAGAGGAAAAGCGTATGCTTTTCCTCTTTTTATTCATAAATCCTCATTTATTCAGCTGAATATTCTGAATCTGTATCTATTGCTATAGTGTTAGAAGCTCCGTCCCAGGCAACACCGAAGTTGAAAGTCTGACCAAGGTCACGAAGTTTAAAATAATTATTGCCGTCAATTGTGTACGCTGTAAGTGTTACAAGCTCTCCGTCCAAATAGATTTGAGCTGTATTCAGGGTTGCAGCCTTATTTCCGCCTGCGCTTACTTCTGCAAGCTCACCACCCACAACTGTATATTCCTTGCCTGATAATAAATTTATAGCATTTTTATCGCCATCCCATGAAACATCGAACTGCTTGCCGCTTCCGCTGATTACCTTAGCTATGTCACGAAGCTTGAAATAATTGTTGTCGTTGATTGAATAAGCGTTGAAAGAAACCTGCTCACCGTTAACAGTTACCTTTGAAGCTGTAGGAGCAGCTGTTACGGATTTATCTATCGGTTTTTCTTCAGGCTTTGTTTCAGGTTTTACTTCAGGCTCACCTGCTTCTTTATTTTGCAGCAGTTCCTTCAGTCCAGGGAATGCATGACCATATATTTTTCCCGTGGACAAATATGTATCAATATCTGACTGTGTCAGTACAAGCATCCAGCTTCTGTTTGTTGCAAAATATCCTGAATCTTCAGGAGTAGTCTGGAATGCTGCTTCTAATTTACACACCCCTGCCATTTCGCTGTCAAAAGTATATGTTACAGTTCCATTATCTATGGATACTCCCTCTTCATGGTATTCTTCGCCATTTATCATAAGTATTTTGGATTCTTCGCTGTATACATAAGGTGACCAGAATGCATACATCCATCCGCCGTTAGGGAAATCAGCCATATTATTTATTTTTGTAGAAAATACCTGTTTACCTGATTCAGGTGCCAATACAACAGACAGAGAATACTCTTCTCCGTCAAATGATACCTTCAGTTCATCATAGTAATTATTCATTGTTGTTGTTACGTCAAGTTTGCTGCCATCATCAAATGATACTGTTTCTGGTTTTTCATAGTTCTTTGGCATTACAGCCGCAAATGCATTTCCGCAGAATAAAACTGCAGACATCAATACAGCAGATGCCTTTAAAAAGGTTTTCTTCATTTAGTCTTCCTCCAAAATGTGATATTATTATGATTCTCTCCGCATAGTTTGCAATCCCAAACATGATATTGTTACTTATAATTTTCAGAACGCTTAAATACAGATAGATCCTGGGAATAGCAACAAAAATTTTCCCGAATTATATATCGGCATATTATATAAAAAATAAACCCTCAATTTAATATTTACCATATTTTACATCTAAGAATTTAATCTCAGTCCAAGACAAACCGGACCTACAGAAGTATTAATACAAAAATCATTGCTAATATTATATTCACCGGCATCTTCAGATAATTTCAATACAGGAGGCAGTATATCGCAGTTAATATCTGTTTCAGCAAGCAGATTCAGTACATTCCCGCTGATTATGTTGGCAATTTCAGAAATAGCCGAAGTAACAAATTCGTCCACACTGTCTATTTCCATACCGCTCATTATTGTTACCATGCTAAGAGACGTGTCACTTGGAAACTTGTAAATAATCTCGCCCTTAAGGTCGCCCACAACACCGATGGAAATGTTAAGAGTATCATCATACCTAAAATTTTCCGCCGGACCTTCATCAATATCTGAGAGGTCAAGCATTAAATGAAATACATTGCGCGTAGCCTCTAAAAATGGAGTATAAATATTATGACTCATTTGCATTCGCCTCCTTTTTTATGGCATAAGCAGCAATGCGCTGATCCTCTGATACTACATGATTAATCAGCCAGCTAAGGAGTTTTCCCGCAAACTGCTGGATAAGCTCCTCGCTGTGTCCGCTCTTTTCATATTCGTCAGAAACTTTCAGAACATAGCTAACCATGTCCTCATGCATCTGTTTGTGTTTTTCATATCCCGGATAGCCTATTTTCTGCTGGTACTCCTCTTCATCACGGAAGTGTTCTACAACATACACCTTCATAAATTCAAGAGTTTCATTAACACCCTGCAGCTTATTTTCCCACGGCCCTGATGTCCGAAGCACCTGCATAAATGCATCAACACGCTTGAACAGCTCACTGTGCTGGTCATCAATCACAGAAACCCCCAACTGGTATTTCTCTTTCCAAAGCATACTATTTTATCCTTTCATTTTATCTTGTGCAACTTACACTAATTTAATATATCGTCAGCATAACAAAAAAATAAACCCCTTTACAATAAAAAGCAGCTTATTAACACACAAAAAAAAAAAGCAAACAATGTACCTCCACTGTTTGCTCTGTTATATAAATTAAGCGTTATGCATTTCAGTTTCTTTCAGTCTGAATTTTGAAATAAGCTCTTCTAAGATATTCGCCTGTCCTGAAAGCTCCTGGCTGGCTGCAGCACTTTCTTCGGCAGTTGCAGCATTTGTTTGTACGACTGCGGATATCTGCTCCACTCCCTGATTGACCTGAACAATAGCATCTGCCTGCTCCTGAGAAGCAATCGCGATCTTGTTGATGAATGATATTGCTTCATTAGTTTCTTTTGCACTTTCACCTAGGGATTTTGATGTGGCGGCAGCCATTTTGCTTCCATTTTGCACTGCAGAAAGAGTTTCCTCTATTAATGCGGTGGTATTTCTAGCCGCTTCCGCAGATTTTCCCGCGAGATTCCTCACCTCATCAGCGACAACGGCAAAGCCTTTTCCGGCTGAGCCTGCACGCGCTGCTTCTACTGCAGCATTTAATGCAAGTATATTGGTCTGGAACGCTATATCATCGATAACCTTGATTATTTTTGAAATTTCAGAGGATTTCAAGGCTATTTGGTCCATTGCCAAAACCATGTCTTCCATATGCTCATTGCTATTTTTCAACACATTTCCGGCAATTTCTGCCTTGCTCTGTACTATATTTGCATGTTCTGCATTTTGTTTGACCTGGTCTGTAAGCTCCGAAATTGATGCTGATAATTCCTCAATGGCGCTTGATTGCTCTGTAGCTCCCTGAGAAAGCGCCTGAGCTCCGTTTGCCACTTGTCCGGCACCACTGTCAACCTGCGTGGCTGATGAATCAATTTGCATTAATGTATAATTCAGGTTTTCAAGCATGGCCTGAAGATTATCCTTAATTTTTCTGAATTGTCCTGTATATTCTCTGTGAAGCTCTATAGTCAGGTCCCCGTGAGCTACACTTAGCAATGCATCTGAAATTTCATCTATATAACCCTGATAATTTAAAAGCTTGTCAATAGTCAGATGAAATGCCTTCGCAAGATGCCCTATCTCGTCTTTGGATTCTACCAGAAGCTCTGTATCAAAATTTCCATCCGCAATTTGCTGTGCAACTGTTGTAATCCTCTTAATTGGTTTTGCAATGGCACCGCTTATGAAATATGTCACCGCTGCAGCTATCAATAAAACTGCTGCACACATTGTCACCAACACCTTTGCAAGATTCGCCGTATCCTGCAATATTTCATTTTTCTCTACTGTCAGGGCAATTATCCACGGAGTATTTTCAATAGGTGCATATCCCATTATCTTATCTACGTTGTTATATGTATATTCTCCGCTACCCAACCTGCGCTCGGTCATCTTAAGCGTTAAGTCACCCAACTGCTTAAGAGCAGCATCTGTTTTTGCATTTTCTATATCATTATCCTGCATCAATACAAGATCAGTATTCCTGTGTGCTACTGTAGCACCTTCATTGTTAATGATATAGCCATAACCCGTGTTTTTATAGGTAACCTGCTTGCTCATCTCACTTAATTCCAAACCATCCATTCTGCCATAAAGAACACCTGTTATTTTACCGTCTGCCATGACAGGTGCAGCAAACACTATGGTAGGCTTTCCGTCAAGCTTGCTGAAAATAACATCTGATGATGCCATTTCTCCGTTAATTGCTTTCTGGAAAAATTCACGGTCTGAAACATCATTTTTTTCCTTGCTTTTATTTAAAATGGTCGCCTTTCCGCTTTTATCCGCAAGACCAAATTGAACATAACCGGAACGTTCCGCTTCCTTTTCACAAAAAGCAATTTTTTGTTCTATGGGAACCGACTCATCTGCAATAATTGAATTTTGCGCAAGAGCATCCACATATTTTAATTCCGCGCTAATTTTTGAAGCAATATATTTAGCTTCTGTCTGAACCGTCAATTCCAAAGCTCCATAAGCATCTTTTAATGAATTTTTGCTTACTATGCTTAGCGTTATACCTCCAATTGCTGCTGTTACAACGAGTATAACAAGTGTGAATATTGATATTAATCTCAATTTAATGGATTTCATGAAAATACCTCCTAATATATTTCCCTCCATATTAAATCATCCCCATGAGCCTTTCATGATTCCCATAAAAAATCTGCTTTTATAAATTCCTCCAGTCCTTTAAAAAATAAGCATTATCATGATATATCGGATTAAAAACTAAAAATAAAATACACATTGCAAAATTATTATTA
>DNNV01000066.1:0-4783 GCA_003497505.1 Clostridiales bacterium
GCTGCTGATATTTTCAAGTATTTTAGGAAGAAGCTTATATATTGCAAAACCTATAACTCCCACAGTAATTATGCACGCAAGAAGTATTCCCTGACAGCGCCTCACCCTCAGCATTCTTGTAAAAAATGTCACCAGCGAATCCAAAAGATACGCAATCACAACAGCATAAATAACAGGCCTAAAAGCTTCCTTCAGCCAACGAAGAGTTCCATCGCTGAAAACCATAAGCAGAATTATAAGAATAGCAAACAATATGGGCAGCATCAACCTCAATATACTTTTATATCTTTCTATATTAACACCCCTTACATTACTTTAGCCTGCCCCCTATATACAACTCCCTGCTTTCCATTTACAGTAAGTATTTCTCCGTCCTTTATTACTTTCATGCAGTCTTCCGCTCCTACCACAACTTCCTTGCCTAAGTTCAGTGCCGCAATGAATGCGTGTGATGTGAGACCGCCCTCTTCCACAATGATTGCGGATGCTCTCTCCATATAATCAATTACATCCCTGTCTGTTGCCGTCATTACTATTATATCCCCATCTTCAAATTTATCTCTCAATTCGGCAACATTTTTTGCGACTCTCGCTCTTCCTATTATAGTTTCCTTTCCAGCACCTGCTTTTTTGTACAAAAGCTCGCTGACTACATGAACTTTCAGCAAATTCGTACTTCCGGTTATTCCCACGGGCACGCCTGCAGTAATAACTATTAAATCTCCGTTTTCTATATATCCAAGCTCTAACGCACTTTCAACAGATTTATCTATTATGTCGTCAGTTGAATTCATCTTGCTTATTTTTATAGGGTAAACTCCCCAATAAAGAGACATTCTCCTCATTACATGGTCACTTACTGTAGCTGCTATAATAGGTGCCGCAGGTCTGTACTTTGATACAGCCGCAGCTGTATAGCCTGATGCCGTAGCAGAAATAATTGCGGAAGCCTGCAAATCCAGACATGTTCTGCAGGTAGCAAGACTGATTGAATCTGTTATGCTGTTTGCTGAGCCCATTTTAGACTTCAATATATCCTCATAATCCAGAGAATTTTCTATCATTTCGGCAATTCTTGCCATTGTCTGCACAGCTTCCAACGGATAGCTTCCGGAGGCTGTTTCTCCGGACAGCATTATGGAGTCTGAACCCTCAAATATTGCCGTAGCCACATCTGAAACTTCAGCTCTCGTGGGCCTTGGGTTTCTCATCATGGAATCCAGCATCTGGGTTGCAGTGATAACGGGCTTTCCTGCATCGTTGCATTTCTTTATGAGGGTTTTCTGAACGAGAGGTACCTCTTCAGCTGGGATTTCCACCCCGAGGTCTCCTCTTGCAACCATTATTCCGTCAGAAACTTCAATTATTTCATCAATATTCTCCACACCCTGCCTGTTTTCTATCTTTGATATAATCATAATATTGTCGGCATTGTTGTCTTCTAAAATTCTTCTTATGGAAATAACATCTTCCGCTTTTCTTATGAAGGATGCGGCTATATAATCAACGTCCTGTTCAATTCCAAACTTTATGTCTTCAATATCTCTCTCAGTGAGTGCAGGGAGATTTATATTTACGTTTGGTACGTTTATCCCTTTTTTGTTTTTAACTGTTCCGCCGTTTTTAACAATACATTTTAAATCCGTATCATTAATTTTTTCAACAGCCTCAAGGCTGATGAGCCCGTCATCAACAAGTATGATATCCCCTGGACTTATATCTTCCGCAAATCCGTCGTATGTAACACCTACTATTTCACTGTTTCCAAGAATATCTCTGGATGTAAATATAAATTCCTGACCTTTGACAAGCTCGACTGCTCCATTCTCAAAATCCCTGGTCCTGATTTCAGGTCCCTTTGTGTCCAGCATTATAGCCGTGGATGTCCCCAGCTCTTCTCTCACATTTTTTATTACGTCTATCTTTGCCTTGTGCTCCGCATGTGTTCCATGGGAAAAATTCAGTCTTGCCACATTTAATCCATTCAGGACCAGCTCCTTGAATTTCATCTCATTTTCCGAAGACGGACCTATAGTACAAACAATTTTAGTCTTTCTCATATTCTCCTCCTTAACCATAAGAACGACGGGTTTCCCCATCGTTTCTATTTTTTCTCATATAGATAATATTTTTGTAAGCTCATATGTTGTTTCATCAAATTTTTTCTCCATGGATAGCGCTTCATCTATATCCATGTCAAATATCTCGCTGCCTCTCACTCCCAATGCTCTGTTCTTAACCGAGCCTATTAATAGCTCCGCCGCCTTCGCTCCCATTCGGCTTCCAATGAGTCTGTCAAATGCTGAAGGAGTTCCGCCTCTTTGAGTATATCCAAGTACAGAATATCTTGTGCTTATTCCTGTCTTGCTTTCTATTGTTTCACTGATGTCCTTGGCATCTCCTGCGCCTTCCGCAAGGATTATAATGCTGTGTTTCTTGCCTCTGGCTCTTCCCTGCATTATTTTGTCACACACCTCATCAATGTTGTATTCAACCTCAGGTATAATAACCATTTCAGCTCCGCCTGCCAGTCCGGCATAAAGTGCTATATCTCCGCAATCTCTTCCCATTACCTGAATTACATTCGTCCTCGAGTGGGATGATGAAGTATCTCTGATTTTTTCAACAGATTCCAGAACTGTTGTCAGAGCGGTGAAAAAACCCAGCGTGTATTCCGTGTACGGAAGATCATTGTCAATTGTACCGGGAATACCAATTACAGGAACACCTGCCTTTCCCAGTTCATTTGCACCCCTGAATGTTCCGTCACCGCCTATTGCAATAATACCATCTATACCCAGGTACTTGATATTCTTAAGCGCTTTGTCAAATCCTTCTCTACCTCTGAATGCAGTGCTTCTTGCGCTCCCTAGCACAGTTCCTCCCCTGTGTATTATATCAGCAACGGATGAGAGGTTCATTTCTATGCTGTCTCCCTCAACGAGTCCCCTGAAGCCGTCCTTTATTCCTAACACATTCACATTGTTATAAATCGAATACCTCACAACCGCTCTTATTGCGGCATTCATTCCCGGTGCATCACCGCCGCTGGTAAGTACTCCTATTTTTCTCATAATAACCTCCTGATAATGGAGCAACAAGGACGCTCAGTCACAAAACCTGCACATCAATTGTTCTTCATAGCAATATTTTTTTCTCCCAATAAGGCTTTCAGTTTTTCAATCAATTCCTTACTGTCAATATTTACCCAATTTTTCTTCGGCAAAACCATATTTGCCTTTTCTTGTTGATTGTATATTATAACACAATCGTTTCCGGAGTACATGGAAATTGTGTTCATCAGCTCTTTTTTTATGTCCTTGTAATGTTCCGAATCCTCCACCTTTATGTATACCTTCCGCGTAGCCTGTTTTCCCGGCGTAGGTGTAATTTCCTTTTTTAATTCCGTGATTTTGTTGCATATGAGCTTTGGTGCATCCTCTTCCGATGCATCTATGTTGCCCTCAACAAGTACTATACTGTCTTCTTGTAAAATTTCTCTGTATCTCTCGTAAATTTGCGGAAAAATTATTACCTCAACCGTACCGTATAAATCTTCCAGTGTAACAAATGCCATCATATTATTATTTTTAGTTATTTTATTTTGTTTTTTAATAATTATTCCGCCAATTATTACCCTGCTTCCATCAGTTATCTCACTGTTATTTTCAGATTCTCCAATTTCCGCTATTTCGCTGGTATTGGTCGTAGCTGACTTCTCAAGCTCCTTCTCATACTCTGACAAAGGATGGCCGCTTAAGTATACTCCCACCATTTCCTTTTCCATGGACAGCAGAACCTTTTCATTAAATTCCGGTACATTCGGCAATTCATCCCTGTGCGAAAAATTCGTTCCGGTAGAAGAGGCAGCATCATCAAATAATGAAAATTGCCCTTCTATATTTTTTTTCTTTTGACTGACAACCGTATCTATGATTTTTTCATATACTTCCATTAGTTGTGCGCGCCTTGCATTTAAGAAATCAAATGCTCCACATTTTATAAGGGATTCAATCTGTCTCTTGTTAAGAACGCCCTGGTCCACCTTGGTGCAAAAGTCCGAAAAGGAAACAAATTTTCCTTTCTCTTCCCTTGCTTTTATAATTTCTGCAATTACGTTGGTGCCCACATTTTTTACCGCAGCAAGCCCAAAACGTATTTTTCCCTTTTCTACGGTAAATTTACCGCTGCTTTCATTTACATCAGGAGGAAGAATCTCTATTCCCAGCCTCTTGCACTCTCTGATATACAGCGACACTGTTCCTGAGCTGCCCATAATGCTTGAAATCAAAGCCGCCATAAATTCCACAGGATAGTAAAGCTTCAGCCATGCCGTCTCATATGCAAGTGCGGCATATGCCACTGAATGGGCCTTTGGAAATGCATACTTTGCAAATTCAACCATTAAATCGTATATGTCATTGGCTGTCTGCTCGTCAACACCGTTGTTAACAGCGCCCAGTATAGCAGATTCTCCCTTTTCGGCAACCTTTCCATATATGAAGTTCTTTCTTTCCTCAAGCATGACGCTCATTTTTTTCTTTCCCATTGCACGTCTCAGAAGGTCTGAACGGCCCATGGTAAATCCGCCTACATCTCTTACAATCTGCATTACCTGCTCCTGGTATACCATACAGCCATATGTAACGTTAAGTATATGCTCAAGCTTAGGATGAAGGTAAGTAACCGAATCAGGATTAAGCTTATTTTTTATATAAACGGGTATTTGTCCCATTGGTCCCGGCCTGTACAGAGCATTGGCTGCTGACAGATTTTCAAATTC
>DNNV01000066.1:4868-5398 GCA_003497505.1 Clostridiales bacterium
TGCTGACAGATTTTCAAATTCCGTGGGCTTAAGCTCGCTTAGAAACGCTCTCATGCCGGAGCTTTCAAACTGAAATATCCCCAGTGTCTCCGCATTTGCAAACAGCTTGTAAACTCTGCTGTCATCATATCTGCAGCTGCTGAAATCCACCTTTACACCATGTTCTTTTTCAATCAGCTCTATGGCATCCCTTATAACTGTTAAGGTTCTGAGCCCCAAAAAGTCCATTTTCAAGAGACCAAGCTCTTCAAGCTCCACCATGTTAAACTGTGTCGTTATAATATCCTTGTTTCTTGACAGGGGAACATATTCCGTAACATCATCTTTGGAAATAAGAACTCCCGCCGCGTGAGTTGATGCATGCCTTGGCAGCCCTTCAACCTTCAGAGCCATATCAATGAGCTTCTTGACCTTCATATCACCGTCGTATAAGTCCTTGAGCTCCTTGTTCACTTCAAGCGCTTTTGATATGGTCATCCCCAGGCTCATAGGGACCTTTTTAGCAATGAAAGCCACCTCTCCGTAAGAAA
>DNNV01000214.1:0-3425 GCA_003497505.1 Clostridiales bacterium
TGGCTCTTCTAACTTCAATTACTTCACCATCATTTTCCCACCAGCTCCTATTGTACCAGTAAGGAACCTCCATATCTGCAGTAACTTTTAGAGTGTAGTAAGTTTCCATTAATCTTTTAGAAGATTCCTTGGCTTCGGGTATATCAGCTTCCAATTGTTCATCAACTTGTGACATGTCTATACCACGTGATTTTAAAACTTCTTGCAATTTCGTTTCTTTAGAACTCATAACAATCCTCCTTGTTAAATTTAACTCATTATACTGCTTCAAAAAATTAAGAGTTAGTGAAAAGTGCACAGTTTTTTATTTTTAATATTTTCTCTCTTTTTAAAATTCATTGATTTTTAAACGAATTATGAATTTACCTTATTTACTCTATGTTTTATTAAATAAATTTAATAAACGTTTCTATAAAATTCAAAATGATAAAATTTTATCGATATTAGCGTCTAATACTTTATGTTTTTGACTTTAAACTCTAACTCATATAGTTCACGCTTAAAAATTTATTGAATATCTTTATGGCATAATGTATAATGATGTTATATAAATTTTAAGGAGGCTCATTATGGCTATAACTAAAGATATGGTTATCAGAGAGGTTATACAGGCAAGCCCTGAGGCAGCAGAAATATTGATGGCTCACGGAATGGGTTGCGTTGGATGCCCCGGTGCTCAGATGGAAACATTGGAAGAAGCCGCTGCTGTTCACGGCATGAATCTTGAACATCTGTTAGCTGCTTTGAATAAATAAGATAAATTAGGATGCGCATGCATCCTTTTATTTTTTTGCATACAAAAGCCGGCAATGGGCAAACAGATTTGAATTTCAGTCCTTATAAGAAATATAATATTTCAAGTGACCTATCATTTCATCGACGATACCTGTTGCCGCAAATGCCGGCTTTCTATTTCAAGAGCAGCAAATTAACAGCTGTTTAATTTAATTGCTCATGAATATTGTTTACATATTTTTATTTTATACTATATAAACATTTTAGTCTTTTTAGTTAAAAATGTTAATTTGACCTATTTTACAGCAATTCATCAAGTTTGTTCCTATTGAATCCAACCACTACATCATCATCTACGAATATTATGGGAACTCCCATGTATCCCATCGCTAAAAGCTCTTTTTTTGCTTCCGCATCCAGGGACACATTTTTCTCGTCGTAATCATATCCCTTTTCTTTTATGTATTCTTTGACAGCCGTGCAATTCACACATGATGAGCTTGAGTATATTTTTATATTTTTCATAATAGTTCCTCCTTTTCCGGACACCTTTTGTAATAACGGTCTTTCCTGTTCATTTATAATTTTACCATAATTACTGCTAAAAAACCATAAATATTTGCACTAAATTATTTCACAAATACTGATGAGAAGAATACTATAAATTATGCAGTTCGGTAAATCATGAAAGGAATGATATGATGAAAGAATGTACTATCTCCATAAATGTCCCTCAAAAAATGTTGAAGGGAGCCGGCATCCCCAACACCTCATTTGTCCCGGCCTACATATACAGGTTCAGTATTGAACTGAAAAACACCTCAAACCTTAAGAAACTGTGCTCATTCAGCAGCACCCTGGGAAACGGGGTGCGATTTTTGGGAGGCATTGACCATTCAGGACCTGACAAAGAAATTTTAAAAAAAGTAAATGTGGTTGAGCCGTTACCGGAAATCGGAAATGACAATGTAATTGTATTTGCAAACAACATTAATTTATCTCCCGATTCAACCAACACAATTACATTTGATATGGCTTTGTGCGACAATTTCACAGTTGAAAGCACAGAGAATTCAGGCGATAAAATACCTCACAAAAATAAAATCAACTTTTACGGCCACTTGGTATGCGATGACTATACAAATTCGTGCAGTGCAACCTCCAGCGCCTGCGATTACGAGATGATTGTTAAATGCGACAACGAATACATAAAAAAAGGTGAATCCACAAAATTCTACGTTCATTGCAATGCCGGGCAGTACTCTATGGCAAGAAGTGTGTATCTGAGGTGCATACTTGATGAAAATATTGAATTTATAGGTGATTCCAGCAACATTCAGCCGCGGAACGTATATGAATTCAACGGAAAAACCATTCTGAAATGGGATGTGGGCAGCCTGCAATCCTCAGAATCAAGAAGAATAGGTTTCATGGTTAAAGCAAAAAATGATGCAGAATCAGGCTCTGTGCTAAAATCAAAATTCAATTCAAACTGCATCAGCAATTCTGAATATACTCAATGCCCCGTAAGCCTGGAATACAGTCTGACTGTTGAATGATGAGGCCGGTATGAAGCTGACCGGCCTCTTATCCTTAAATAAATACGTTCTGCACAAGCAGCATGTAGACTACTGTGCCCGCTCCTATGCTCAGCAGCGTATTTTCCTTCCAGCTGTGAAGCACTACAATACATATAATAGCTATAACTTCAGGAGCCCAGCTTGCGGCGCTGCTGAACGTAACTCCTTTCAGGCAGTATACAACTAATAGTCCAATTGCCGAATAGGGCAATACTTCCCCCAGATAGCTTATGTATGAGTTGCCTGACTTAATATCCTTAAATAAAATAAACGGTAAAAACCTTGTTATCATGGTTCCCAGCGTTGCCATAATTATAATCACAATTGTCTGAAATGGTGTCAATGTCATTGCACGGTCTCCTTTTCTGAATCACCTGAGTCCTTCTTTCGTGAAATAAGCAGCACCGCCAGTATTGCAATCATTGACGGAATGATGAAGCTGCTCTGCCCGAAAACAATCAGGCATGCAACAGAGCATACAAGTCCTGTTATGGCAGGCTTATGATCCTTTTGAGATTTCCATTGCCCCAGGAAAATTACAACAAAAAGCGCTGTCAGCACAAAATCAAGCCCCCTTGTGTTAAAGCTCAGCATAGAACCCAGCACTGCTCCCACGGCAGAGCCCAGTACCCAGTATATGTGATCAAGAAGAGTGATGTAAAAGCTGAACCACTTGCGATCCACTCCCTCAGGCGGCTCAGCAGAGCATACTATTGAAAAAGTTTCATCGCACAACCCGAATATGAGATATGGCTTCAAAGCACCCATATCTCTATATTTATCTATCATTGAAATTCCGTAAAACAAATGTCTCGCATTCACCATTAATGTCATAAGCAGCGCATATATAGGATTAAATGCCGTTGTCAGAAATGTGATTGCCACATACTGAGCGGACCCAGCATACACTATCGTACTCATGAGGATTGTCCATCCCAAGCCGTAACCCTTGCTGCTCATCAGTATGCCATATGCGATGCCCAAAAATATAAAACCGGTAAACACGGGAATAGTGTGGGGGAAAGCAGCTTTGAATGCCGTATTTTTCTCCTTCAAAATTTTCTACCTCCGTTACGTATAATACTAATTCGCATTAAATCAGTTCCCTTG